>JANQMF010000082.1 GCA_028280225.1 Pseudomonadales bacterium
GCACAGAACTTAAAACCCGTGGTGCTGATGTCCGAAGCGGTACTCCCTCATATGAAAGCACAACAAGGGGGTAAAATTATCCACATCTCCTCAATTGCAGGCCGTGCGTCTTTGTCGGAGAAGATGCTGAATACCTTTACTCACCCCGCTTACGGGGCCATGAAAGCAGCCTTGATCAGCTACACCCAAACCCAGGCGGAAATGCTGGGCCGTTACAACATCAACGTTAATGCGGTTTGCCCGGGCATTGTGTATACAGACGCATGGAAGGCAAATGCGGAACGGGCGGTGCAGACCCTGCCGGAGTTTAAGGGGCAGGACCCGCGTGTCTGGTTTGAAGGTATTGCCAGGGGCGACTATCCTGAAATTTTTGACCGCACCCCGTTGCGGCGTGAACAGACCGTTGAGGACATCGGTAAATCGTGTGTATTTCTGGCCAGTGAAGATGCCATGAACATCACCGGTCAAAGCCTGATGGTAGACGGTGGCATGATCAAAATTTAGCGGGTCGAAGTGAACAACGACAAGTCAACAA
This sequence comes from Pseudomonadales bacterium, assembly GCA_028280225.1. Taxonomy (GTDB): domain Bacteria; phylum Pseudomonadota; class Gammaproteobacteria; order Pseudomonadales; family Azotimanducaceae; genus UBA4421. Next base: position 536 of record JANQMF010000082.1, read on the forward strand.
GTACAGTGAATAAATACAGGTAAGGTAAAACGATGAGCGAAACAACGATAAATCTATTTGATCACCAGACGCTGAAGGACCCTTATACGGCCTATCAGGCGCTGCGGGATGAACAGCCGGTACATTACGCGGCGGCTATGAATCTTCATGTGGTCACCCGTTATGATCTGGTTCGGCAAGCCATTAAGGATACCAAGACCTTTTCGTCGCGTTATGATCAGTTTCTTCTTGCCTCCCAGGAGATCATGTTTGCCCAGGCCGCGCCCGAGGTACAGCAGAAGTTAACCGAGCTTGCCGGCCGCATGGTGCCAACCCCACCCACCATGCTCACTTTGGACGAACCGGATCACACTAAATACCGTTCGTTAGTTAATCAGCTTTTTGTCGCCTCACGCATCAAGGCTGCCCAACCTGCTGTGCAGGCGGTTATCGACGGACGTATTGAAGCACTAACCGAGGATGTGACAACAAACGGGTCCACAAACTTTATCCGCACTTTTGCGGACCCGGTTCCGCTGCGCATTATTGGCGATCGTCTGGGCATTCCGGAGGATCGGCGGGAATTTTTTGACCACGCTGCAACCCAGGCTGCATCTGCCTTAAGGTTAACCCCGCTGGCGGGGGATGCCTTGGTAGAACGGGCACAAACGGCGCTTGATTTGCAGCAACTGCTGATCGAACTGGTTGAGGCGCGCCGGGTGAAGCCGGACGAAGACATGATCACCATCCTGGCAAACAGCAAACTTGAGGAAGAGGACCGATATCTGACCCACGGCGAATGTATCGGCATATTGAATCAGTTTTTGGTAGCGGGGCACGAAACCACGTCCAGCACTTTTGGCTGGGGTATGTTATTGCTGTGTCAGAACCCGGAACTGCAGGATGAGTTGCGGGGTAACGACAAGCTGATCAAAACTTTCTGTGAAGAAGCGTTGCGGCTGGAATCACCGGTACAGGGATTACCCCGTCTGGTTACCCGGGATACCGAACTGGGCGGCTATCCGCTGAAACAAGGTGAACTGATTATGCTGCGCTATGGTGCGGCAAATAGAGATGAGCGGCAGTTTGAAAATCCGGATGAAATTGATGTCCATCGGCACCAGGCGGGTGCCCAACTTGCCTTTGGCGCCGGGGTGCATTTCTGCATTGGGGCGCCCCTGGCCCGTCAGGAACTTAATCTGGGTTTTGCCGCTTTATTAGCCGCGGGGCGGAATTTTCGCCTTGCTGATGCCGGTATAAAACCGGAGTCTGAAGCAAGCTTTATTTTGCGCAACCTGCCGGAATTGCCATTGTCTTTTGATCCCGTCCGTTGATGCGGGTCTGTTAGGCGGTGGGCTGTTGCTCACAGACGGGCAGGGTTCGGCGCCCCCACAGAAAGAAAGGGGTAATTCTTGTTGACGGGCCGTTCAGCTTAAGGTGTGGGCAGAGCCTTGCCAGCGCTGACAAACAGGCGGTGGCCTCCAGGCGTGCCAGTTGCGCCCCCAAACAGAAGTGGACCCCCAGGCCAAAGGCCAGGTGCCGCTGGGCGGGGCGGTCCAGGGAAAATACATCAGCGTGATCATAAACTTCAGGATCCCGGTTGGCGGCGGCGTAGTGCAGCATAACTTTGCAGTTGGCGGGGATGGTCACGCCGTGCAGGCTCACGGCTTCGGTGGTATTTCGATACAAGCCCAAAACCGGGGGATCAAAACGCAGACTTTCCTCAATGGCCACCGGGATTAGGCGCTGGGGGTCTGCGCACATCCGGGACCACATTGCCGGATGCGCTAACAAACGCCACATGGCATTGGTGACCAGCGATGTGGTTGTTTCGTTGCCGCCCACCAACAACTGTGTGACCACACTGAGGATGTCCTCGTCTTCCAATCCGCGTCCGTCTTCCGAGCGGGCCGCAACCAGTCCTGTAATTAGATCATCACCACCGGGGTGTTGCCGCCGGTCCGCAATGGCATTACGCAGGTATTGGGCAAGATCAGCCAGGGGTTGGGCATAAGCGGCCGGGTCCTCCGCCCCCATGGCGGCCACCGAGGCATCGGACCAGGTTTTAAACAGATGTAAATCTTCTGCCGGTACCCCCAGCATTTCTGAGATGACAATGACCGGTAACGGGAAAGCAAAATCATCATGCAGGTCCCAGCTTTGCGGCGTGCGTTGGGCCAACAGCTCTTCAGCCAGGCGATAGACCCGTGCTGACATGGCGTCGATGGCTCTGGGTGTAAAAGCCTGTTGGACCAGGGCCCGAAAGAAGGTATGTTGGGGCGGGTTCGACAGCATTCCCGCAGGGGGGGTAAACCTGGGGCCTTGGCCAAATTCGCTGGAAAACCGTTGTGTATCCCGGAGTGCGGTACTGACATCCGCGTACCGGGAGAGGGTATAAAATGGCGGTTCAAATTCTTCGCATAGGTGAACCGGGTTGGCGTGCAGGTAGGCATAAGCCACGCTGGGTTCCTGCAACACATTGGCCTGGAATGGCGTATATTCGGACAATATGGGTTGTTTAGTGGGCATCGTGATGGTCAGCCGATACTGGCGAAAGCCCATTTTATGCAAAAACCCGGGAAGCGGATACATGGCGATTACACCTGCCGCAGGGGTTGTATGCGCTGCCTGCGGATAACAAGTCGGCCAACAGGCACTAAACCGGCAGGGTGCTGTACCGGCAGGGTGCTATACGGGCAAGGTGCTATACCGGCAAATAGAAGGAAAAGTCATGTGCAGAAATATCAAAACGTTGTTCAACTTTGAGCCTCCAGCCACCAACGAGGAAATTCACGCCGCCAGTTTGCAGTTTGTGCGCAAAATCAGCGGCAGCACAAAACCGTCCAGGGTAAACCGGCAGGTTTTCGACCAGGCCGTTACCGACGTGGCCAAGGTTGTGCACAACCTTTTGCAGAATTTAGATACCCAGGCTGCGCCAAAAAACAGGGACGTAGAAGCGGCCAAGGCCCGTGCAAGGGTGGTACGGCGTTTTGCCAATCAGGCTGACCCGGGGCAGACGGTGATATAGTTTGACTAAACCCGCCAGGTGCCGGGTACCTGGTCACGAAGAGGAGATCCAAGTGGTGCATTTTGAAAATGCGAGAAAATTTTTTACGGCCTGCGAAACCCCTCTGGGTTGGGCGGGTTGTGCGGAATATGTTGAACCCGGTGCCCCCTTTGTGGCGCAAAGCGAGCCACTCACGGAGGTGACCACGGTAGAAGCTTACTGCGAGTGGATGTTAGCCTTTGGCACGGTTACCGCGCCGGGCGCGCGCTACGAGCTGCACAGTGCAAGCTACGATCAAGCAGAGGCGACAGCGCTGTTTTTTGCCACCTATCACGCCACCCACAGCGGCCCGGGGGGACCCGTTGATCCAACAGGCCAATCTACACAGTCGCACTATGTTTATGCCATCAGGATGAGTGACGCGGGGCGGGTTGCCGCCATGACAAAAATCTGGAATGCACCCTGGGCTATGCGGGAGTTGGGCTGGTTAACCTGATTTTTAAGGTGGCGGCGGGTCAGCCGGTACCCTTAATCAGGTCCATGGCTTCTTCCAGTGCCGCGGTGCGCTCCGGCCAGGTGGTGCCCCCGGTGGAAATTCGCAGGGTGTTAACACCGGCATCTGCAAAAGCCTTCAGGCGGTCCTTGACCATGTCCCGGGTGCCAATTAAGTTGGCCATCAGTACCAGATCATCCGGTACCCTTTGAATGGCCTGGTCACGTTTGCCGGTCACCCACAACTGCTGCACAGCCTTGGCCGCGTCTTCAAAGCCGGCCCGGCAGTACGCATCGTTGTAAAAATTGGTTTTGGGTGAGCCCATGGCTCCCAGGGTAAAGGCCATAGCCGGTTTACGCGCGGCAATCAGCTCCTCAACATTGTCGCCTATTTCAAAATAACCGCCGGCCTGGATATCGATGGCCGCCAGACTGCGTCCGGCCCGGGCTGCGCCGGCCTTTAAGTCATCAAAAAATACGTGTGCATGTTCCGGTAGAAAACAGGTGCCTAACCACCCGTCAGCCATTTCGCCGGTCATTTGCAGGGACTTTGGGCCCAGGGTGGCCAGATATATGGGCAATTGCGGACGCGGCGGCTGGGACAGGCGCAGGGCTTTGCCTTCGCCACCGGGACGGGGCAGTAAGTAGTGTTCGCCTGCATAGTCCATCTTTTCGCCGTTCAGCCCAAGACGCAGTAACTCAACACATTCGCGTAGCCGCGACAAAGGTTTTGCAAATTTAACCCCGTGTAAACCTTCAACCACCTGGGGACCACTGACTCCCAAGCCGAGAATAAACCGCCCTTTCGAGACGGTATCCAGACTCTGTGCGGTCATGGCGATCATGGAGGGTACTCTGGAACTGATCTGTAATATTCCCGTGCCCAGTTTGATTTGTTGTGTTTTTGCCGCCAGATAGGCTAAGGGCACAATGGCGTCCATGCCCCAGGCTTCAGCGGACCAGGCCTGGTCAACACCCATATTGTCCGCGGCCACGGCGTAGTCCACCAACTGATCCCAGTCTTCGCCGTTGTAATATGCAGAGCCGATGGATACCGATGTTTTCACGTGTCTTTCCCGGAAGGTGGTTATAATGGTCAGTCCCGGCCTTTATCTTGTTGGCCGCTGCTAAGCTTTGTCAAGAGCGTCTGTTGTCCTTATGATAGTCACGGGAAGAAGGACTTCGATAACAAAAACAAGACGATACAACGCGTTAAACATCTGATTTATAAGAACACAGGGAGGGTTCGGAAAAGATGTTTGAGGCTAACAAGTGTGAGGATAAACAGTGACGGAATTAAAAACAGGGGCACGCCTGAAAAGTGCAGTTTGTGATGGGGAAATCATGGTGGTCAAGGCCCCGGCGGGAGACCTGGACGTAACCTGCGGTGGGGCCCCGATGGTGGATGCGGGTGCTGATGCGGAACGCGTGGATATCAACCCGGATCACGCGGTGGGTATTGTGATCGGCAAGCGCTACATCAACGAGGACGAAAGTCTGGAAGTGTTGTGCGTTAAGGCCGGGGAAGGCAGTCTGGCCGTGGATGGGAATTTGTTACTGCAAAAAGATACCAAGGCTTTGCCGAAAACCGACTGAACCTTGGTACGTGACAGGGGTTAATCCGGGTACAAAATCAACATGAACATTATGATGTTATTGGAAATGGCCGCGGGGGCATTTCCGGATCGTCCTGCATTCACCGATGGCAACAGCGGCCAGACTCTGACCTATGGGGAGTTATTTGAGGCGGCGAGGTTTCGGGCAAGAACGGTTAAAGACAGCGCGGCAACACGGCTGGCAAAGCTGGATGTATCCAACCTGGGTACACCTCTGTCTTTGTTTTCCAGTGCCTGGGCCGGGGTACCCTATGTACCCCTTAACTATCGGCTGACCAACGATGAAATTGAAGCTCTGTTAAAGCGGGTCACTCCGGCCTACCTGGTGACCCAACCTGAGCGGGCGGCAACCCTTGGCCGCCTTGCGGATGTTAACGCGGTCCACACCGAGGACTTTGTTGGGGCCGACAGCCACCCCGAAGCCCTGGCTGAAGAGTGGTCGATGGATCCCGATGAGGTTGCGGTATTACTTTTCACCAGCGGCACAACCGGGGTGCCAAAGGCGGCGGTGCTGCGCCACAAGCATCTTGTTTCCTATATTCTAACCTCGGTGGAATTTGCCGGGGCTGCGGAAGAAGATGCTGCTCTGGTGTGTGTGCCTCCTTATCACATTGCCGGAATAGCCGCCATTCTCAGTTCTGTCTACTCGGGTCGCCATGTGGTCCAATTGCCCAACTTTACCGCGGACAAGTGGATTGAGCTGGCCAGGGTGCACAAGATCACCACCGCCTTTGTTGTACCGACCATGCTGGCCCGTATTGTGGAATCCCTGGAGGGTGAATCCACCGCCGGTATGCCTCATTTGCAAAGCCTGTCCTATGGCGGCGGTAAAATGCCTTTGAGTGTCATCGAAAAAGCCATGGAGCTATTTCCCGATACCGACTTCTCCAATGCCTACGGGCTGACCGAAACCAGTTCCACCATTGCCGTGTTGGGTCCTGAGGATCATCGCCGGGCCAAGTCCAGCGACGACGAGGTGGTGCGGCGCCGCCTGGTTTCCGTGGGTCAGGCTCTGCCCGGAGTAGAGATTGAAATTCGCGATGACGAGGGCCGGGTGCTCGCAAGTGGTGAGCGGGGTGAAATTTATGTCCGTGGTGAGCAGGTTTCCGGGGAATATGAAGACCGGGGTTCGGTCACCGACAGCGATGGCTGGTTCCCAACCCGGGATGCCGGCAGCCTGGATGCGGAAGGGTATCTATTTCTGGAAGGGCGTGCCGACGATGTGATTGTCCGCGGCGGCGAAAATCTTTCTCCGGGTGAGATTGAGGATTGCCTGCTGTCGCACCCCACTGTTAAAGACGCTGCGGTAGTGGGTATTCCGGACGAACAATGGGGTGAAGGGGTTGCCGCGGCGGTGGTTCCCGCCAAGGGTGCGCAGATTGATATAGATGCGCTCAAAGCCCATGTAAACGCTCACATGCGCAGCTCCCGGGTGCCGCAGCTGATCGCCGTGTGGGATGAACTACCCTACAACGAAACCGGTAAGTTGTTGCGGCGGGTGGTTAAGGCAGAGCTCACAACCTGACGGCCGGCTGTTCAAGCCTCACCCTATGGTGCCCGGCCCCATCCTTTCCTTTCCTGCGCTACCACCCGCACTGCCGGGTGGCGTTTTGCGCCTCCAGGTATTCGCTTAAGGGTGCAAAGTAGTTCAGCAATGCCTGCCCGTCGATAGCTGTGCTGCCGGTAAAGGCGGCCAGGGTTTCCGGCCAGGGTTTGGCGGCTCCGGCGGCCAACAGGTCAGCAAACTTTTTGCCCGCCGCTTTTGAATGATATATGGAGCACCGGTGCAGGGGCTGGGCGGGATTCCAGCCGGCGATTTTGCAGGCGGCTTCGTGCAATTGAAATTGCAGGATGTGGGCGATGAAATAGCGCGTATAAGAAACGTTGTTGGCAATGTGAAATTTACTGCCGGGGTCAAAGTGGGTGGCCTCCCTGGGGGTGGCCGGACGCAGACCCTGATATTTGTGGCGCAGAGCCCACCAGGCGGTATTGTAATCTTCCGGGGCAATTTCTCCGGCAAAAACCTGCCAGCGCCACTGATCCAGCAGCAGTCCAAAGGGTAAAAAGGCAACTTTGTCCAACGCCTGGCGCATGAGCAGACCAAGATCCTGGTCCTTTGGGGGCATTTGTTCAATTAAACCAATTTGGCGGAGATACTCAGGGGTTATGGACAACGCAATCATGTCCCCAATGGCTTCGTGGAACCCGCTGTTGGCCCCACTGCGAAACAAAGGTGATTGGCCCTTGTACGCCCGTTGGTAATAGTTGTGGCCTAACTCGTGGTAGACGGTATAAAAGTGGTTGGCATTAACCTTGGTGCACATCTTGATACGCAAGTCGTCCGCACCGTCCAGATTCCATGCGGAGGCATGGCAGACAACGTTGCGGCCTTGGGGCTGGGACAGCATGGAGCGCTGCCAGAAAGTCTCCGGCAGTGGGGCAAAACCCAGGGACGAAAAAAAATCTTCGCCGGCACGTACCATCTTTTCCGGCGTATAACCCCGGCTCACCAGACGTTGACTCAGGT
>JANQMF010000149.1 GCA_028280225.1 Pseudomonadales bacterium
GCCTTGGGTGAAAAGCCCCGGGGGTCGAAGATCACCACGTCAGCCTTGTGACCGGCACGCAGAAAACCGCGGTCACACAGGCCAAAGATCTCGGCTGTGGCACCGGTACTGCGGTGAACAAACGTCGCCAGATCAAGCAACCCCTCAGCCCGAACGTACCTGGTGTATTTCTGTGGAAAGCTGGCATATTTCCTGGGGTGCCCCCGGCTACCATCCGAACTTGTCACCACCCATGGTTGGACCATCAACCGTTGGACATCCGCTTCATCCATCATGAACGAGGCGACCGCCGGGTCTGCTGTGCGCACAATATCCACGGCAGCCATCGTGGGCTCAACCCTCAGTTGCTCAGCAACCTCAGCCAGAGTCTTGCCTTGATGCTCAGACCGGCCGGTAATCAGCAGTGCGTTTGCGCCGCCCCGGCGCCGGAGATTGTTGCGCATCTCCGGCTGTATGTCCGCTACGGTCCCGGCTTCACCCAGCCGGGCCTTAAGCCCCTCTGCCCCACCGGTCATGATACGTCGCGGGATTAACGCATTAGACAACCGTGTGCCGGAAGCCAGCCATGGATATTGATCCGCGGTAATTGTTAACCCTTCCGCCCGGGCAGCTTCGACAAGGGCGACAATGTCCTTCGACTGGCCGTGCACGCTGGGACCCAGTGCTTTGAGGTGAGCGATGTGCACGGCAATACCCGCTTGCCGGCCAATCTCTATGGCCTCGGCAACCGCGCTGAGCAAACCAATGGAATAGTCACTTTCATCGCGAATATGGCTTTCGTAAACTCCCCCATATCCGGCGGCGACCTTAGCCAGCGATACCACTTCATCCATGGACGCAAAACTGCCGGGTGCGTAGAACAGCCCGGTTGACAGCCCAAGGGCACCGGCCCTCATATCTTGCGCTACGGCGTTTTGCATCGCGCGCAATTCCACTGCTGAGGGTTGCCTGTTGTCATTACCCATAATCTGGCGGCGGATGCTGCCATGGCCCGCGAATACGCCAACATTTGTGCCAACGGGATGTTTTGCGAGCTGGTCCCTGATCGCCGCTAAACGACCGTCCCCACCGTCGTTGCCGACAAAGACGGTGCTCACCCCCTGAAAGAGATATGCCGGGTTTGCAGCGGTGTCGGGATGCACCAGATCGCCATAAGCATGGGTGTGGGGATCGATAAAGCCGGGGGCTACCACCTTTCCGGTTGCATCCACCGTGTGTTTTGCCACACCCTCACGCTTTGGGCCCACATAGACAATCTGGTCACCCGCAATCTCAATAATACGATTGGGGTCACCCCCGGTCCTTGAGCCATCAACCAGCATGCCCCCGACTATCCGGATATCAATCGACGGCTCCACCGCGGCACAGCCCAACAGCAAGCCAAGCACCGCTACCCACATGCAGAAGGACTTCATCTTGCAAACCCGGTTTTGTTGTTTCGCCTGTCTTCAAGCACCGCAACCATCGCATCCGCAAATTTGCGGCTGGAGCCCATGATCTCATCATGGGGTGTATGGTCACCCAGTTCAAAGGTAATCGCCGGGATGCCAAAACGCGTATGGAAGTAGTTTTTTGACGTTGGCGTGCCTTCGTTATGACGGCGCGCGTGCTCAAACGGATAGACACCCAATGCCCTTGCCTGCGCAAACCATTGCCTGGTGAAGTTACCCGTCTGCGCGTCTTCCGCATCCGTTTGGGTGTAGAAGACATTTTGATGAGTCGAGTGGAAATCCAACATCAACCTGGGGCGCATACCCTCGGCAATGCGCTGATCAATTGCCTTGAGCACGGTATCCGTTTCCGGTTGGGTAAAGTGCCCCCAATCTCTATTAAGATCAATGCCGCCCAGGCCATGGCGCCAGTATCCCAGGGCAACACCATCCGGGTTCAACAGCGGTACAACAAATAATCTGTGTGTGGTCAGAAACGGCTGATGTTCGTCAAACAAACGATCAACAAAGTAACGTAACGCCAGTGCTCCGGTGACTTCCGGCGGATGAGCCCTGCCGAGTAAGACAACCGTATTGCGCTGAGGCAACTCACCCTCAGCGCTTTCCAAAAGGTAGATCGGACGCCCACCTGCCGAACGGCCTATGGTCGACAACACCGCCCCATGTTGCTGGACCAAACCGGACATCCACGCCTCATAGTCGGACTGAACCATAAGTTCCTGACCGGCGATCCAAAGTGGCGCACCCTCAACCTCAACGGACAGAGTGACAACGGTCCCGTCTTCGTTGGCAACCACACGCTCTTCTTCCAACACCCGCCACACATGCGCATCCTGGCTGAGTTTCGGCGGATACCGGTGGCTGTGAAGCGCATAGCGCAGTTCGATGGAGAGCTGCCCCGGCCCACCCCCCACTTTGAACGCATACCAGGGGCTGTCATTAATGGGTTGGTCTTCGGGTGAAAGATACAAGCGGAACGCAGCATCAGCAATGACTTCGCAGCGCCCCATATTACCGCCCTCAAAGTCGGCCCGAAGGCTAAAGTTTCCGTCGCTGCACTCTGTGTGGCTTAACGCAACATCATCGGTTACCGGGCTACTGCAACCCGCAACCAGGCAGAAGGATAAGAAAAGAAAAACCCGGTCTGTGATGAGTCGTCTGTGCATAAAGGGGCTCCAGACTTGAGCATAAATCCCGGCGGGGAAAGTCGAAAGACAATTAAAGAAAAAAACCTGTTGAACCCTCGTTTGGCCAAAGGTGAACCCGCACGGATTCACCTTTACTGCCTTGTTAAGCGCTGGCTACTGAGGCGCAAACCGCTTATTGAGCTGCAAGTAAACATAACGGCCGCGACTGCTGTGCAGTTCGCCTTCAAACCCAAGGGACTCAGCCGCCAGCGGAGGTTCTTCGTCACCCACGTTGTTAACGCCCAGGCGAATACTGCTGCCTTCACCCAATAAGCCGCGGTGCGTAAAATGGACGTTTACGGTGGAGTAGTCATCAACAAAAAAGAATTCATCGTTAACGCGAACGCTGGGTTCAAAGACTTCACCCACGTAGCTGTAGAACACCCCGGCACCCCACACATCGTTGTTGCTGTTCCATGTCACCGATGCGGTCCGGCGCCACTCAGGAAAGAACTCCCGCTCAATCACATCCCCCACCGAGGCGCCCAGGACCGTTGTTTCTGCGCCAAAGTCGACCAATTGCTGCGCGGCACCGCCGGGTGATTGATCAAAGTCGGTTAGTTTTGCCGCGTTCAGCTTGATATCAAAAGTGCCGATATCGGACAGGATCGTGTAGTACACCCCAATATCAAAACCTTTAACCTCACGGGTGTTAAGGTTTTCGAAATTTCGCGTAATCATAAGAATCTCGCCAAGGGGATTGTCCGCATCCGGCGCGGCGCGTATGACACTGGGGTTGAACGAGCCGGAAGCACGCAGCACCGCATCCAGCCGCGACTCATTTTCGTCAGAAAACACACCCACCGTATCTTCGGTCTCTATTTCCCACCAATCGGCGGTAATTGTCAGATTTTCGATCGGCGTAATGACAATGCCGATATTAAAGTTGTCACTTTCTTCCGGATCCAGATCCCGGTTACCGGCGGTTTCCAGAATATAGTTGCCGTTGGCGGGACCATCGTTGATGTCCCCGGTGCCCAGGGCAATGCCTTCGGCATAATCATCCACTGCGGTGGTAATTGAGGTCCCGGGCGAATTCAGCTGAATCAGGTTAGGCGCGCGAAAACCCTTGGAAAAGGCTGCGCGAATCTGCACCTGCTCTATGGGATACCACGACAGGGCAAACTTGGGCCGCGTAATGCTGCCCACATCATCAAAATCTTCGTAGCGTACCGCAACCTGGGCATCCAGGCTGTTGATACCCGGCACATCGCTGACAATAGGAATCAGCGCTTCAACAAAGGCGGAGAACACCGAGCGGTCCGCGGCAACGTCGGGGCGAACGCTGCTGCCCTCCAGGCTGCTGGGATTGGTGATTTCCCCGGCGGCAAGATCCGGATCCAGGGCATCGATGAACGGCATGGTGCCATCAAAGATGGCGGAGTTATCCTCGTCCAATTCCTCTTCGCGGTACTCAACCCCCAAGGCCAGGGCCACATTACCGGCCGGCAGTTCAAACAGATTGGCATTGCTGAGCTTAAAGTCCACCAGCGTCAGCGTGGTTTCGGCATTGCGCGAAGAAGAAACAACAAACGGATCAATGCTTGCGCGGGGATTTGGCGTTGAATCAATAATGCTGGTCGGATCCGCGGGGTTAACACCCGTGAATATGTTGTAAGCATCAGGCGTATCCCGGTTGATCTGCGCCTGGAACAGCGGCGTACTGATCCGGTTGGATGCAGTATCATCCACTTCAGCTTCACTGTAGAGAATGGCGGTGTCGAAGTCCCAATCACCAAAAGAGCCTGTCAACCCACCCAGGAAGCGATAGCTTGTGCTGTCCACTTCAATTTCACGAGGCCCCAGGTCGGTGGGACGCAGTCCCACCAGTTCAAAACCCAGGCCTTCAACCGGCACAATCGACGTATCCAGACCGGGCAGACGATTTGGATTAGGCCGGCCGTCGTCGAAGGTGACCGGACCAAAGGGATTGTAGTAGTAGTCCGCTTCAACGAAGAAACGTCCGTTACTCAAGATGGCCGCCTGCTCCCACTGACGGGTTGCTTCCGCCGCATAATAGGAGGCTTCGCCATAAAGCTCAAAGCCATTGTCCAGGTTGTGGCTGATGCGGGCAAATACGTTGATGCGCTCAATATCCGGAACCAGGGTACGCACTTCGTTCCGGTTGGGCCGCAAGGCGCGGTCCTGCCCACTCGAGTCAAGACACAAATCCTGAAGGCCGTCATTGTAAACCAGGTCAGCTCCATCAAGCCCGCGACCACCACAGTCCGCCACCCCGAGGATGCCGCCATTGTCCCGCACCAAGGTTGCCGGACGCACGTGAAAGGAACCCAGTCCGTTAAAGTTCACCAGGGCGTGGGGCTCCAGGCTGGAGCGCTGATCCAGACTGGTGTCGCTGGCAAAAGCAGGCGCGCGGCTGCGCAGATCCTGGTCGGAAGAAAAGTCATAGTCATTGGCATCAACACCATTGCTGTTGGCATAACTGCCGGAAACCACCAAACGTGTTTGCCCATCGTTAAACAGCGTGCCCCAGGCACCGTTTATGGTGGTATCCGCCCGTTCGGTACCCTCTTCCTGGCCACCGCGTATGTTCAGCTCAAACCCTTCGTATTCGTCATTAAGCACATAGTTAATGACTCCGGCCACGGCATCCGCACCGTAGATGGCAGCGGCACCGTCCCTGAGTACTTCAACCCGTTGCAGCGCAGCCGCGGGCAGCGTATTGGCATTGGCCGAGGCCACCGGCACGCCATCGAAGCTGCTGGTCTGGGTGATCGGATGCAGCACCATACGGCGGCCGTTGATCAGGGTCAGCGTATTACCTTCACCGATACTGCGTAGATTAAATGAAGCCACATCACCCCTGGCGGCGTTGACCCCGGTGATCCCGCCTCGGGATGCACCAAACCCTATGGACCCGATCTGTGGAATCGACCGCAACAAATCTTCTCCCGTGAGTGACCCGGTGTCCTGAATCTCTTCCGCATTCAGCACCGTGACCGGCAAGGCGCCTTCAATGTCCGCCCCCTTAATGTGGGTACCGGTGACCACAATTTCTTCAATCGTCTCCTGCTCAGCGTTCTCCGCGATTGCCAGGCTCGATACCAGCACTAACAGGAGCGCTGCACCTGGTGTAACAAAACGTGTTCTTATTACATCCATCATTTTCCCCTTACGCTCAACGTTTGTTTTTGATGCGCACATGCCCTTTGACCAACCTGTGCGTGCAAACTGCTCCTGATTATCGACACACGGTAAGCTAAGGCCAATTCCAATATTGGCGCCAGGAATAACCTCAGGTTATGGCATGCCCTTAGTTTATTATTCGATTAACGGCAATTTGTTCGATAGGTTGGGCCACTCCAACCATAGCGGGAGGCACCGAATTTGTTTAATCCAAGAGTACTGATTGCATGCACCACACTGTGCGCCTCACTGAGCTGTAGCGCACAACAGCCGGCGGCCACAACCGACCAGCCGCCGGGGCCCTACGGACTGGACCGGGATGCCTACATCGTGCGTTACAAGGAGGTATTTGCACCCGTTGTCGGGCAAAAAGGCAAAGGTATGGTGTCGACTCAAAGCGACATTGCCACTGCCGTAGGGGTGGACATTCTCCGCCAGGGCGGCAACGCCATCGACGCATCCGTTGCCGTCGGCTTTGCCCTTGCGGTGACCTTGCCAAGAGCCGGTAACCTGGGTGGTGGTGGATTTATGCTGATTCACATGGATGGGCAAACCGAGAGCCTGGATTATCGCGAGACCGCGCCGGCGGCGGTAACCGCCAACAACTTTTTAGACGCGGACGGTGAAAAAGACCCGGCTTCGCGATTCCGTTGGCCCGCCGTTGGGGTGCCCGGCACAGTGGCTGGACTGCGCGCCGCTTGGGAAAAGCATGGCTCCCTGGAATGGGAAACGCTGCTGCAACCCGCAATTGATCTGTCTGCCCGGGGATTTACCGTTAACTACGATCTCGCCGAAATCCTCGCGATCAAAAAACCCTGGCTTGAGCAAGATCCCGGTGCGCTCGAAGCGTTTTACCCCAGCGCCGATACAACGTATGCCCCCGGCGACGTCATGACGCGCCCCCATCTGGCCAATACCCTCAGGCTCATTCAAGCGGAAGGTGCCGAGCCGTTCTACACCGGGTCCATCGCCCGGCGGATCGTCGCCGCCTCGCAGCAGAACGGTGGTCACTTTACCCTGCGGGACATGGCCAACTACCGGGCCATCTTTCGCCCGGTGCTGCGCGGCCGATACCGGGGATATGACATCGCCGCCATGCCGCCACCCAGTTCCGGTGGGGTGGCGATTGTCCAAACCCTCAACATCCTGGAGCATTTTCCCGTGAGTGATTGGGGTTATTCAGCGGACTACATCCACGTGCTGGTTGAAGCCATGAAGCTCGCCTTTGCCGACCGCGGCACTCACCTTGCTGATCCCGCCTTTGCCGACGTGCCCGTTGAGCACCTGATCGACAAAAAATACGCAGCCACCCTGGCAGCAAGGATCGATCCGGCAAAGGTTCTGCAACTGGATGACGCGCCAGTCAATGCCGAGGAACCCCCCTCAACCACCCACTACTCGCTTGTTGACGGTCAAGGCAATGCCGTTTCCAA
>JANQMF010000150.1 GCA_028280225.1 Pseudomonadales bacterium
AGAATCCATCAGCGCCACCCCGGAGCTGGCAAAGCTGACGGCGGAAAATGATGACGCTGCGCGAAGTGCCATCGAAGCCGTGCTTAAGGAAGCCGTGGAGGACCGGGAAATTCCGGCGGACACCGACATTGAAACAAAGGCGGTATTATGTCTTGGCCTGCTCAGGGGGGTGGTGCAACAGCGCCTGGTGCAGCCGTCCCAGGTGCCTTTTGAACAGGTGGTCCCCCAGGCCATTGCCATGGTGCGCGCCAGCCTGACAACCTGAGCCGGTTTGGCTTAAGGACCGGATCACACCCCCTCAAGGACTAATCGTCCGCTTTAACCTCCAATGTAAATTTCCACCTTGGGATACCTTGCATGCCGGATAACTGGGCTGGCCGGTCGACGTAGTCTTGTTCCAGCCTGGAGATTTCCTCCGCGGATAGTTCAACGTCTGTTGAGGCAATGGCGTCGGTCAGATGGTGGGGCTTGCCCACCCCGACAATGGGGGCGGTAACCACGGATTTGGCGTGATGCCAGGCCAGGCCAACCTGTGCCCGGGAGATGTCTCTTTCATTGGCGATCTGGCCAACCGCTTCCACAACCTTCTGGTCCTGGGTGTCCTGTAGAATTTCCCGGGGTGAGGAAGCATCACCCCGGCTGAAGCGGTCGGTACTGGTGCGTTCGGTCTGGGTGCCCCAGTCGCGGGTCACCAGGCCGCGCGCCAACGGACTCCAGGGAATAACGCCAACATTGGTGGCGGCGCAGTAGGGCAACATCTCGCGCTCTTCCTCACGATACAGCAGGCTGTACTGGCATTGCATGGAGATAAAGCGGTTCCAGCCGTTGGTGGCTGCCACATTCTGGGCGTTCTGGAATTGCCAGGTGGCCATGGAGGAGGCGCCGATATAGCGCACCTTGCCCACTTTGATCAAATGATCGAGGGTCTCCATGGTCTCCTCGATGGGTGTATCTTCGTCATAACGATGGATTTGATACAAATCCACGTAGTCTGTGCCCAGCCGCTTCAAGCTGGCATCCAGTTGCTGAATTAAACCCTTGCGGGAATTGCCCCGGGTATTGGGGCCCGGTGTCCAACCGAAGAAGCCCTTGGTGGCAATTACAATTTCGTCCCTGTTTGCCAGTGCTTTCAGGGCGCGCCCTAGGTGCTCCTCGGAAGCGCCAAAGGAATACCCGTTGGCGGTATCAAAGAAGTTGATGCCGTTTTCCAGCGCAGTGCGAATCAGCGGCCGGCTTTCACGTTCGTCAATGGCCCAGCCATGGGCCTGATTGCCGGGGGTGCCCATCGACATGCAGCCAAAACAGATTTTAGAAACCTTCAGGCCGGATCGGCCGAGTGTTGTGTATTCCACGTATTTACTCCTGCTTGCTTACGGATCGGGTATGTTCTGGGCAGGTTGAACCGGCCACATTTCCCCACGGGTTGCTGCGCAACCCTGCCAGAAATCGACGGCTTTTGCCTTAGCGAATTAAAGATCCGCCACGCATCACTGCCCTGGAAGTCTCTGTTTCGAGGGCTTCGCGTTCTGGACAGAGACTAGCTAGCAAGGGTTATGCCAGGGGTGAGCCTTGCCTTTAGACCCTGGAAATGGCGGTTTGGGGGCAGTGCATGTGTCCGCTATGTCTGCATGTGTAGTCTGTGCAGACAGTAGGGGCAAGTCATCCGCCCGCATGCAGCGCCATAACGACCGGGGGAGCTGGCATGAAACTTGTACCGTGGTGGGGATGAAGAGCTTGTTGTGAAGCGCCGTGGCCCATATCCTGGGGTTGCCGTCCCTACCATAACGGGCGCATAACCAACAATCACTGAGAGACAATGATGAACGAAGCTTGGATTATCGATGCGGCGCGCACGCCGCGCGGCATAGGCAAACTCGGACGCGGCGCCCTGGTGGACATCCATCCCCAGCGCTTAATGGCCACGGTTCTGCGTGCGTTGGCGGATCGTAACGACGTAAACAAGGATGAAATTGATGACGTAATTGTCAGTTGTTCAGCGCAAATTGGGAAACAGGCCCGTTGCATCGCACGCATGTCCGCCCTTGCGGCAGATTTCCCCGATACGGCTTCAGGGATTACCGTGCAGCGCTTTTGCGGTGGTGGTATCAGTGCGGTTAACCTTGCCGCCGCCAATGTGATGGCCGGTATGGAAGACCTGTTGTTTGCCGGTGGTGTGGAAATGATGTCTTATTCCCGCAGTGTGGATAAGTCCGTGGGTGATGCCGGTAACTTGGAGCTGCGGGCCAAGCACCCTTTGTACAGCGTGGGTGTTGCCGCGGATATCATTGCCAGTGAAGAAGGCATATCCCGGGAAGAATTGGACCAATATTCCGTTGCCAGCCAGGAACGGGCCGCCCAGGCCATCAACAATGGCTGGTTCGACAACAGCCTGGTGCCGGTACACCACCCTAACGGTGATCTTGCCCTGGACCGGGAAGAGTATCCACGCCCGGGTACCACGCTGGAGGTGCTTGCTGAGCTGAAACCTGCCTTTATTGACAGCATGGATCAACCCTTTCACGACAGCGGCGTCACCTATGGCGAGATGGTGGCCAAGGTTTTTCCGGGTTTGAAGGTGGAACACCGCCATCATGCCGGCAGTTCATCCGGGGTGGTTGACGGTGCCGGAGGGGTGATTGTTGCGTCGTCGGAATATGCCAAATCCCGCGGTTTAAAACCCCGGGCAAAAATCCGCGCTCTGGCCAATATTGGACACTCCCCGGAGTACATCCTGAATGCGCCGGTGGATTGTACAAAAAAACTGCTCAAGAAAGCGGGTATGACCACGGACGATATTGATCTGTTTGAAGTGAACGAGGCATTTGCGGTTGTGCCCATGAAGTTTATGCGCGATCTGAATGTTGACCATGACAAGGTTAATGTTAACGGTGGTGCCATTGCCCTGGGCCACCCCATTGGTGCCACCGGTGCCATGTTGATCGGCACGGTGTTGGATGAACTGGAGCGCCGGGACCAGAATATTGGGCTGGTTACGATGTGTGCCGCCGGCGGCATGGCGCCCGGTGTGATCGTCGAGCGAATCTAGCCGTATGAACTCCCGGCACCCGTCCAGTGTCGAATTTGCGGCAGACGCAGCAGCGGTAGACACGGATGATTTATCTGATCTTGATGTAGAGATGCTCAAGCACCTGCTGCTGGACTACTGCTACGTGGCGCTGGCCGGCTCAAAACAGGTCTGGGGGCAAAAATTACGGCAATGGGCGGTGCACAGTGGTGGTGCCGGGGTTGCTACCCTGGTGGGGGAGGCGGATAAATCTCCGGCTCATACCGCGGCGCTGGTAAACGGTACCTCAGCGCATGGTTACGAACTGGACGATACCCATGAACGGTCGTTTACGCATCCGGGTGCGGTGGTCTTTCCCGCCGGGTTAGCCATTGCGGAAGAGCAGGGGGCCAGCGGCTTGGAATTTCTTGCCGCCGCCACCGCCGGTTACGAGGTGATGACCCGAATCGGCATGGCTTCGCGTTCGGGGCTGTTTCTCAGCCAGGGGCGTCACCCAACCTGTTTGTTGGGACCCTTCGGCGCCGCCACGACAGTGGGCAGGTTGATAGGACTGGACTTTGCACAGCTTGCCAATGCCTGGGGTATTGCGCTGTCGATGATGGGCGGGTCCATGCAGTTCAACAAAGAACCCGACGGGGACATGGTCAAGCGCATGCACGCAGGGATTCCCGCACAGCAGGGGCTGATTGCGGCGCAATTGACCCAGGCGGGTGTGACCGGACCCAAACAGGCCATTGAGGGAGAATTTGGTTTTTTTGCGTTATTTGCGGATGGTCCCAAACCGGAGCGGATGATCAAGGCGGTTGGGGCCCCCTACGAAATACATGATATGAGTTTTAAACCCTATGCCTGTTGCCGCCTGTTCCACTCGCTTATCGACGCGGTGGGGGAGGCCACGGATGGCTTTGCAGCGGACTTTAACGGTATTACCCGGATTAAGGCGGGTGTGCCGGGTGACGCTGCCAAGCCTCACTATCAGGTATACCGGCCGGAATCGGTGATGAGTGCGCAATACTCCTTGCCTTATGCGGTTGCCGCGGCGGTGCGCCATGGCCCCATGCACTACGATGCCTTTTCCCTGGAGAGCATTCGCGATGACAGCACCCTGGCGTTGGCCGACAAGGTAGAGGCTCACTTTGATGAAGCGTTGGCCCGGGAAAAATCTGCGCGTATGTCGGCCCGGGTTGTGGTTGAATTTGATAACGGACAGGTGCATGAGGCAGTCAGCCGCGCGGCCCTTGGTGCACCGGAGAAGCCGCTGGATATTGATGGCATCAAGGCTAAGGGTAAGGCGCTTTTGGGTGATGTACCCCTGGTGGATAAAATTGCTGACGCTGTTGACCAATTGCCCGAGGCTGAGAATGTCCTGGCGATTACTGCATTATTGGGAGGCTAAGAAGCTAAGTGGATGATTTAAATACATTTCGACAGGAAACCCGTGAGTGGCTTGAACAGAACTGCCCCCCCGGAGCCCGGGGCTCCGGCTATG
This sequence comes from Pseudomonadales bacterium, assembly GCA_028280225.1. GTDB lineage: Bacteria > Pseudomonadota > Gammaproteobacteria > Pseudomonadales > Azotimanducaceae > UBA4421. The sequence continues at coordinate 4,515 of JANQMF010000150.1, forward strand.
TCCCCATTGGCAGTAAATGTATCGAGCTGGAGCCGGATACACGTTTGTGGCTGGATCGTATGATCGATAAGGGGTGGACGGTACCGGGCTGGCCAAAAGAATATGGCGGCGCGGGCTTGAACAAGGATGAGTATCGGGTGCTCATCGAAGAACTCCAGCGCATCGATGCCAGACCGCCACTCAGCGGACGCTGTGTGAATTATATTGGCCCCACCATCCTTGAGTTGGGTGATGAGGCACAGAAAAAAAAGTGGTTGCCGATCTGCGCAAGGGGTGAAGGTGCGTGGGCAATGGGTTATTCGGAACCCGGCGCGGGTTCTGATCTGGCCGGTTTAAGTACCAAGGCAGAACGCCAGGGTGATCAATGGGTGATTAACGGCTCCAAAATCTGGACCAGTGGCGCCACCGAATGTGATTATATATTTGTCCTGTGCCGCACCTCACCCGACAAGCCGAAACACCAGGGTATCAGCTTGTTGCTGGTGGATATGGATCAGCCCGGTGTCCGGGTTTCGCCCATCACCTTGATCTCCGGGGATTCCACCTTTTGTGAAACGTTTTTTGACAATGCGGTGGCGCCGCTCGAGGATGTTGTTGGCGGAGTGGATAACGGCTGGACCGTGGGTAAGCGGTTGCTGCAATTTGAGCGTTCCACCCATGCCGGCATTAACACCTCCGGATCCCAGGGTGGGCGGGTCGAAGAAAACAGTGTGCGGGAGACGCTGGTCGACTACGTGGGCTTAACGGACGGCCGTTTGGCGGATGCGGATGTGCGAACGCGTTTGACCAGTTTTGAGATGAATACCGAAGCTCAGCGGCTCACTCAGAAACGTGCGGTAGAAGAGTCCAAGGCTCAGGCCCCGGGGTTCACGTCCTCAGCGGTCAAGCTGACCAATGCCCTCAACGTTAAAGAAGGTGATGAACTGATCGTCAACGCCATGGGGACCAGTGGTTTGCGCTGGGATCCTGCAACCGCCTCCGCAGACGAACTGGACAAGACCAAAACCTGGTTGCAGCGTAAACACATGACGATTGCCGGGGGAACCCAGGAAGTACAGATGAACATTATTGCCAAGCGTGTCCTTGGGCTCCCGGACTAACTCGATGACTCAGGAAAATTTTCGCAACACGGTAAACCAGTGGTTGGATAACAATTTCCCAGATGAACTGGCGCATCAGGCGCCGGACGCGGCGGATGCGGCGCAGCTTGAAATCTGGGAAACCTGGCGGCAACGTCTGGCGGAAGCCGGCTGGGGGGCACCCACCTGGCCGAAGGAATACGGCGGCGCGGCGCTTTCTCATGACCAGGCGACCATGCTGCGGGAAGAATTTTCCAAGCGGGGTGCGCTGAACCACATCCCCATTCTGGCCAACATGGGGGTGACCATGGTTGGCCCAACCATTCTGGACTACGGCACCGAAGCGCAAAAGAAAAAACATCTGCCCGCCACGGCCCGGGGCGAGATTGCCTGGTGCCTGGGCCTGTCCGAACCCAATGCCGGATCAGATCTGGCTTCCCTTGCCACCAAGGCGGAACTGGCGGGAGATCAATTTGTCATCAACGGGCAGAAAATCTGGACCACTCGGGCGCACCAATCCCAATGGTGTGGCGCCGTGGTCAGAACAGACCCCAGCGCAACAAAACACAACGGTATCAGTTTTGTCATGCTGCCCATGGATCAAGATGGGGTTGAGCCGCGGCTTATTCGGCTGATCTCCGGCTCATCCCCCTTTTGTGAGACATTTTTTAACGACGCCCGGGCTGACAAGGCGGACCTGCTGGGTGAACTCAATGACGGATGGGCAGTGGTCAAACGCTTGCTGCAGCACGAACGTCAGAGTCAAACGGGCACGGTCAAGCGGCCGTCGATCATTCAGCAGGAGCCGTTATACGAACGAGCCAAACGTTACCTGCAGATGGACGAACAGGGACGCCTTGCCGACGCGGATTTACGTACCCGGATTGCCGAAAACCTCATGCAGGAGAATGCCCACAAGCTCACCGTGGCGCGCATCGCGGCAGAAGCGGCGGGGAATCCCAAAGTCAGTGCAGCCGCCTCGATCCTGAAGAATTCGAATACGATCATCAGGCAGGCACAGGCGGAACTCACCCTGGAAATTATGGGTAGCCAGGGGTTGTACTGGGAATCTTCCGGTGACAATCCCGGCGAGGAAGAGTTGGCCATTACTCGTGAATGGCTGCAAGGCAAGTCCGCGTCTATTGTGGGTGGGACCTTCGAGGTTCAGAACAACATTATATCGAAGAACATTTTGGGCTTGCCGGAAACGACCCAGAAAAACAATTGAGGGGACGGTGATGGCGGAAGTCAGTGCAACAGATAACAGCATTGTCGGCGGCAACAAGTGGTACCGGTACTATGTGCTGGGGATACTGACCGCAACCTATACCTTCAGCATTATGGATCGGCAGATTGTAGCCATTCTGGTAGAAGATCTGCGTGCTGAATTTGCCTTGTCGGATGCCCAGCTTGGGGTGTTGTCCGGACTTGCCTTTGCCCTGTTTTACGCCACCCTGGGTATCCCCATAGCCCGCCTGGCGGATCGCACCAACCGGGTACGTATTGTTTCTATTGCGGTGGCGGTATGGAGTGCAATGACGGCATTGTGTGCGGCTGCAGGCAGTTTTCTCCATTTGTTTCTTGCGCGCATCGGGGTAGGTATTGGTGAAGCCGGGGGCACGCCGCCGTCACATTCAATGATTTCCGACTATTTTGGCCCTAACGAGCGGGGTTGGGCGTTATCCATTTATTCCATGGGGACCTCAATCGGCGGGTTTCTGGGACTGGTGATTGGCGGATTTGTGGCTGAATACTACGGCTGGCGGGCGGCTTTTCTGGTCCTTGGCATACCGGGACTGTTTCTGGCCGTGTTGACCTGGCTGTCCGTGCGCGAACCCCCCCGGGGTACGTTGGATAACGAACCGCAAACCGATGATACACAGGTGTTGAGTTTCAAGGATGCGGCGGTTGCGCTGTGGCAGAATCTGGTTTTCCGCAGGATCATTATCGGGCACATCCTGGCCATATTTGTCGGCTATTCTCTGTTCGGCTGGTTACCGGCACTATTTCTGCGCCAGTTTGATATGGGGCAGGCAGAGGTGGGTACGCTGGTGGGTTTGATCATTTCCGTTGGCGGCATTCCGGGCCTGTTGCTGGGGGGCTATTTGGGTGACAAGCTGGCCGAGAGCGATGTTCGCTGGCGGGTGTATATCCCCATTGCGTCGTTAGCGATTGCCACGCCGGTGTTGTTTCTGGGCATGTGGACCAGCAACGTGCTGATGGCTTGTCTGATGTTTGGACTGGGCATCTTTCTGTACAAGCTGCATTGGGGCCCCCATCTGGCCCTTGTGCAGCAGGTTGTTGCCCCGGCACTGCGGGCCCAGGCAGTGGCCTATGCCATGTTTTTCTCTAACATGCTGGGACTGGGCCTGGGTCCGGTTTTGATAGGCGCCATCAGTGACATGGCCATGCCCAGTTTTGGTGAAAAATCCCTGACGGTTGCCTTAAGCGTTTCGTTGATCGCCTTTGTGCTGGGTGCGTTCTGGTACGTCCGGGCATTAAGACCTCTACGCACGGAATATGTCGACACCGAGCAGTCTTACAATCAAGGGGGAGCGTGAGTGGGTACCTATGTCGTAACAGGCGGGGCCATGCGGCCGGGACGTCTGGGTATTGGCGGAGCACTCAAACAGCAATTGCTGGATGCCGGGCACAGTGTCATCGCGGTTGATCGTTCCGATGCTGAAATTGTCGCGGACTTGTCGGAGCCGGCGGAACGGCTGCGGGCGGTTGAGGAACTGTCCACGCGGGCTCCGGAAGGTATTGATGGCATGGCGACCTGTGCAGCGGTAGGTGGCGCGGCGGTCACCCCGCAAATGCTGGCTGAGGTGAATTTTTTCGGCACCATTGATCTGATTAACGGTGCCCGCCCGCTGCTGAAGAAAAAAGCCGGCAGCGTGGTGGTGGTTTCTTCCCACACCTTTGTTCTGTGGCAAAAAGACGACATTGTTGATTTGTTTATGTCGCTGGACCGGGAGCAGATCCTGGCTGGGATCGAGACCTCATCACCCCGGGCGGTATATGCCAGCGGCAAGCGTGCGCTGGTGCAGTGGATGCGCAGCCAGGTTGCCGCTTATGCGGCTGACGGGGTGCGCCTGAATACGGTTGTGCCGGGATTTACCGATACGCCCTTAACCTCCCGGGAGGGTGCCTCAGCGGACGAACAGCGTCTGATGGATCAATTCCAAAGCAGCATCCCCCTGGGACAACGTATGGGCCAGCCGGAGGAAGTGGCTTCGGCCATTGAATTCCTGTTGAGCCCCAAGGCTAGTTTTGTCTGCGGGTCGGTTCTTTATGTCGACGGCGGGCATGACGTGAACTTGCGCCCCGGCCCGGTTGAATACTAACGTCACGCGGTTTCAAGACTGATAACACCGTCCCCTTCATCTTTGACCGGATACGTATTTTGATCCAGCAGGGCAGGTCTGCCGGTGCACTTGCCGGTGGTGACGTCGAAGGAACCGCCGTGCCTGGGGCAAATAATGTTGGTGCCGCGCAGCCGGCCCTCGGAGAGGCGTGCCTTGCCGTGGCTGCATTTGTTATCCAAGGCGTGGTAGGTCTCACCGATGCGCACCACCAGTATATCCTTGCCGTCCAGGGTGACACCGGTGTGTTCTCCGGGCTCAAGCTTGAGTTTCACGCGCATGGGTTTACTCATTGCTGAGGTAACGGGTATTGGTCTGGTGTAAGTGCCGAATTCGTATTTCCTGATAGTTTCCCAGCGTTGCTCCGGTCTTTGCGCTGATTTTGAAGCCGTTGGTTTGTGCCCTTAAATTACCGGTATCTTCGTCAAAAATACGCGCCATATGACCCACCTCGGGAACCTGGGTGAAGGAGTCGTCCAGGCCCAGACGGATAGGCTCGGGGGCTTGATTAGGCGAGCGGCCGGCGGGGGTGGGCTGAAAGTAGAATAGATCAAATAAACATTGATCGGGGTTGTTGAGCTTGGGTCTGAAACGGTAAGCGATATTCAGGGAAAGGCCGGGGAAAAGAAAAAAGTTAGGAAATACAAAGTACTGGATGGAATCGATGGCAGCAGCCGTGGAGACGTTGGAAAAATCGTGCCCATAGGTTTCGCTGAAACGGCGTTTGAGCAGCGCCGAATAGACATCCCGGGCCGTCTCATTTTCCGGTACTGTGGGTACATCGTCTTCTTCGGCACCGGGTATCCAGTTTTTCTCCTCGCGCCACAGGCGTTTCATCAGCACCTGTTCCGAGGGTACGGGATTGGCCATCGGGCAGGGTGCGCCGATAGTATGCATAAAACGGCTCACATGTTTGCCGAATACATCATATTGCGCAGCCAGGTCCGTTTCCGGGTGGCCGCCGGCGTGGGTTTCCCGTACATGGTAAAGCTCCAGAAAAGCTTCCTGAGAAGCTTTCCAGTTTGCCGGCAGATGCTTTTCGATATGCAGGGTAATTTCCCGGGGGTGTTGAGGCAGCTGTTCAAAGTGGTCCGGCAGGACCTCCAGGTAGTCTTCCAGGGGCACAGCCTGGGGATCAAAATTCACAAATACAAAGCCGTTCCAGATTTCGCAACGGATTCGTCTAAGCCCGGAACCGGCCTGATCGACGTGGGGGAAGTCCCAGTCGTGGGGCAGTTCGGCAAGGTTCCCATCCAGATCATAGGTCCACCCATGAAAGGGGCAGGTGATGGCATTGACAAAGCCACAACTGCCGGATGCCTTAAGTTGGGTGGCCCGATGCATACAGGCGTTGACGAAGGCGTTGACCGCACCGGCAGAGTTGCGCACCAGCAGGACTGATGCGTTGCCAATGTCATAAACACAGTAGTCCCCGGTTTCGGGCAGGTGGGTTTCGTGACAGGCCCACTGCCAGACCTTGGGCCACATACGTGCGAACTCAAGTTCCGCGTAGTCCTGGCTGGTGTAGTTGGCAAAAGCAATATCGTTGTCCCCGGCAAAGGTGTATTGCTCGGTAAGCAAGGCACCCGGTGGCGGGGTATTGTCCCGGGTGATGAGTTCCCGATAGCTGGGACCGGGCATTCTGGCGGAACCGGGAGATGCTTGTTTATTGGCCATAGATTTCTACCTGATTCGTTAGTTGTCCGGAATCACGCGCTCCGGGCAGCGACGTGTTGGTGGTTAAAGGTGATCTAAGTGCCGGGTGTCAGTCCAAGTCAGGAAGACCGGCAATCATATTCTCCAACAAATCGTTTCTGGGTGTGTCGGCAATCATCTGCGCCAGCCCTTGGGCATCAGCCCCGGCAACGTTGTGAATGGGACGGTCTTCGGTGGCACAGGCGTAGATCACCTCAGCCACTTCCGCTGGATCGGATTGTTTTCCCGAGGCGGTCATCATGTTCGCCACCACCGCATCCATATGCGTCTGCATTTTACGGGCATAAGCCGCGTACTCACCGCTCCCCCGGTCCCAGCCATCGTTTGCCGATTGATTAAACGAGGTGGCAAAAGCACCGGGTGCCACGCTGTACGCACGAATGCCCCAAGCGCGGTATTCCATGGCCAGTGATTCGGTAAACCCCTCCAGGGCAAATTTGCAGCCGCTGTAAAGGGTGGTGCCGGGGCCCCCGACTAAGCCCGCAACGGAAGTTACGGTAATGATCCGGCCGCTGCGTTGGTTACGCATATGCGGCAGCACACCGCGGCACACATTCATGGTGCCAAAAACATCCGTTGCATAAAGGGCCTGGGCTTCTGCTGCGGTGTATTGTTCAAACAGCCCGTGTGCACCCAGTCCGGCGTTATTGACCAGCACGTCAATATGTTCAAAACGATCCAGGGTGGCATCAACAGCGGTATCGATGGATGTTTGATCAGTAACGTCCAGACGCATGACTGCAACGTTTGTGAGTTGTGCCAGTGTCTTTTCCTGTTCCGGGCGGCGCATGGTGGCCATCACGTTCCACCCGGCGCGCTGAAAGCGCTGGACCGCCACGCGGCCAAAGCCGCTGGAGGTGCCTGTAATCAGAACTGTTTTTGGCATGGGGCTCCTGTTTAGTTACCGCCGCGGCTGAAACCTTTGATCGGGGTGAAGTGTTCAGTGGGGTACCGCGATTGCAGGACCTCAAGCAATTTGCTGGAGGGATTGCCCAGCACCGTGAGCTTCTTGACGGTTCTGTAGGGCGCCATTTCAGCGGAAAATTCGGCAATATTCGGACCGTGTTCGATCACGGCCCGGGCATTGCGGTAATGCTCCAGGATAAATACCGATTGCTGGTTCTCGCTGACACTCCAGGTATAGACCAGGGCGCCGGGTTCGGTGGCTTCAACATGACTGACGTAGCGTTGCCAGATATCAACCAGCCGGTCCAGATCAGCGGGGTTGATATCCAGTTCGAAACACAGGGTAATGGTTTCGCCGGCGGGAATGGTCATGCTTAAAGCTCGTCTGCAATATCGTGGGTTCGCGGATCGCGCAGGTTGCTGGTGCCGTGGTGCCGATCAGCAATTTTGTATCCCAGGGCATCCTGGGCAATCAGCTCCCGCTGCACGTTGGCTGATCCTTCGCCGGTGAAAAACAGGTCTGCGTAACACTTATAGTGTGAGACCCGATATTCCAGGGCCATGCCGTACCCGCCATAAATCTGCTGAGCCTTGTCCGCCACCATCTTGGCAGTTTGGGAGGCGTTGAATTTTGCGATGGAAGCAATCCGGTTGGTCGGCAACCCGGCGTCCGCGCGTTTGGCTGCCTCGTAAATCAATGCCCGGGTGGCTTCAATGGCGGTAGCCATTTCTGCAATGTCAGCTTGAATCATCTGAAACCGGCCTATGGGTTTGCCGCGAAGTTCGCGTTCGTTGGCGTAGCGCACGGCGTCTTCAAAACAGGCCCGGGCAACCCCCAGGGCTTTTGCGCCCACCGTGACCCGGCCGGGCTGCAGGGCGCGCATGACAATCTTGAAGCCGTCACCCTCCTCGCCCAGGCGGTTCTCCACGGGCACCACAAAATCGTCCAGAAAAACCGCACAGGTGCGGAAAGACTTGGACAGACCCATCATGTCCACCGGCCGGGCGTCCCATCCGGGGTATTTCTTAGGTTCCACAATAAAGGCGGTGACTCCCGCCGCACCGGCGTTGACATCTGTTTTTGCAAACAGCACCCCTACGTCGGTTTCGTTGGATAGCGAGGCCCACATTTTGGATCCGTTTATGCGATAGACGTCACCATCCCTAACGGCGGTGGTTTTCATGTTGCCCAACGGATCAGATCCGCCGCCAGATTCGGACAGGGACATCATGCCGATGGTTTCACCGGCCAGTAGATTGGGCACGTACTTCATGATCTGTTGCGGAGTGCCCGCAACGTAGATGCAGGTTGGGCAGGTAGAACCCTGTTGGTTGTTGGCGGCTGCAAAGCGCACTTCGTTGCGGACCATTTCTTCCTGGATTACCGCGGCGGCAAGATAACCCAGGTTGGAACCCCCCACGGATTCGGGAAACACGGTACCGTAAAAGCCGGCAGCGCCGCACTTCTTGACCAGCTCACGGGGTAATTCACCCCGGGCTTCAAATTCATCCATGTGAGGATTAACCTCTGTTTCCATGAATCGGACCACGCTGTCCCGGATGGCAGTGATTTCTTCGGGTAACAATTCATCCATTAGGACGCTCCTACTTTCTATGTTTATTTACCGGTAAATACGGGTTCACGCTTTTCCGCAAAGGCCCGTGGGCCTTCTTTGGCATCGTCGGTTTGACCAATAACCCAGCGCAGTGAACCACCCAGGCGCATGGATTGGGCAAAGGTCATGTCCAGGGCAGCTTGTGTCACCTCCTTGGCGGCCCGCACCGCTAACGGGGCGTGCCCGGCGATGCGCGCGGCAATCGCTTGTGCCGTTGGCAGCAACTCTTCAGCGCTGACCATTCTGCTGACCAGTCCACAGTTCAGGGCAGTCTGTGCGTCTATCCGATCCCCGGTCAAAACCATTTCCATGGCCATGGATTGGGGTACAAAGCGGGCCAGGCGCTGGGGTCCGCCACCCCCGGGGAAAAATCCCCGGGTGATTTCCGGCAGACCAAATTGCGCGCCGGTTGAGCAGATGCGGATATCACAGGCCAGGGCTATCTCAAACCCCGCAGCCAGTGCATAACCATCAACCGCGGCAATGAGCGGTTTTTCGAAGTTCATACTCCACCACTTGGCGGACAAGTCTGCTTCCACAATGGTTGCCGCTGAATTATCCAGGGCGCGCCCGCCGCCCCCGGCGGCACGTTCCTTCAGGTCGGCTCCGGCACAAAAGACCCCGCCTGCACCGGTGATCACGCCCACCCGTATGTCGTTGTTGTTGCGGATTTCGTGCAGATGCGCCATAAAAGCTTGCTCCATCTCACCGCTGATGGCGTTTTTTTGCTCGGGACGGTTCAAAGTGATCGTGGCCACGTGGTCTTTAACTTCAAATAGCATGTGATTGGTGCTCATACTTTCTCCTAAGCAGGATTTGTCATTTCGGTCAGGTGCGCAAAACGTTGATTGACACCGCTAAGCTGCTGTTCCGGGTGCGTATACAGGAAGAACTGATTGTCCTGGATGGCCTTCACCACCATGTTGCCGACTTCCGCTGCCGGCAGACCCCGGGCTTTAAGACCGTCGCCGTAGGCCTCCAGCTTTTTAGCTTCGCCTTCGGTAACAATGGCGCATGCATCCGGTTGATTGCGCACCGAAGCCATAATGTCCGTGCCAATGGCACCGGGAATAAGAACCGTGACGCCAATTGGCAGGTTTCTGTTTTTCACATCAAACAGAAGACCTTCGCTTAACCGGGTAACAGCATGTTTGCTGATGGCGTAAGCGGACGTTGGGCCGGTGGTTACCCCATGCCCGGAAGACGTATTGACAATGTGGGAAGGTTCGCCGTGGTGGATCATGTGGGGTACAAATGTCCTTAGCCCGTTAATAACACCCCCTAGATTGACTTCCAGCACCCAGTCCCATTCGTCGGCGGAAATTTCCCACGCAGCTTTGCCCAGGCCAATGGTGCCGCTGACCCCGGCGTTGTTGCACAGAATGTGCACGGTGCCAAATTGGCTGATGCTGAAAGCCAGCAGGGCCTGGACTTGTTCAGGATCAGCGATGTCCGCCCGGAATGGGGCAACTCGCGGATGGCTGGCGGCCAGACGATCACAGGCCCGGGCCAGGCGCGGCTCTTCCACGTCCGCCATGATCACATTTGCTCCCGAGGTCAGTAGCGCTTCGCTGATAGCCAAGCCAATGCCACTGGCGGCACCGGTGACTACGGCAGTTTTGTTACTAAGGTGTCGCACCGTTCCGCAAATTGGACATTTAGACCAAATATGTCTATATAACCATAATTCTCACTTAATGCCAATGCCAATGCCACGGCGTTAGCCGCCGTCGCCCAACAGGGCTTCCAGGTTGGCCATGGTTTCGCCAAATTCGACCATAAGCTCATAGATTACACCGCGCACGTCGGTTTCGGCATTCATCATGCCGATGGTCTGTCCGGCTGCCGGGGACAGCAATCCCTTGGTCTGATACTTGTCCATCTTGTCAAAAAGCTCTTCCACAAGAACCGATTGCAGGGGCATGGGCAGTGGCCTTGGCGCATCTTCGGCTTCCCAGGCCTGAATAAAGCCACCCTTGACCCGGCGGACGGGTTTGCCGGAACCACTCCTGGAACGGATGGTATCCCCGGAGGTGGACTCGAACAGGATATCCTTGATGACCGGGGTGGTTTCCGCTTCGCTGGTGCCCAGCCAGATACTGCCGGTCCATACCGCTTGTGCACCCAGGGCCATGGCTGCGGCAATCTGGCGGCCCTTGGCGATCCCGCCTGCATGCAGGACCGGGGTGTCACCGGCGGCGTCCACCACCTGCGGGGTCAGCACCAGAGATGCAATATCGCCGGTATGCCCACCGGCTTCATAACCGGCGGCAATTAAGATGTCCACACCCGCCTCAAGCTGACGCGCCACATGTTTGGGATGTCCCACCAGGGAAGCCACCTTCATGCCGCAATCATGGGCGCGGTCAATGTATTCCTGCGGGGGTACACCCAGGGCGGAAATCATCAATTGTGCCATGGGATGGTCGTAAACCAGTTCCAGACGTTTACCGGCTTCCGAGTGGGTCCGCAGCCGTTTGGTGACATAGTCCTGTATCCACTGTTCTTTCTCTTCAGCGCTGGAAACCGGCAGGCCATGTTGGGCGGTGAGGTGATCTAAAAACTGTTCGTGTTCCCGGGGAATGAGCGTGCGGATCTGCGCCGGGGTCATCTCTTCAAATTCCTTGGGCGCTTTGGAGGGGAACATGACGTCAACGCCAAAAGGCCGGTTTGGCGAATGGTCCACCAGCCATTTCAGATCGATGGCAAATTGATCCAGGGTTGTGCGGGTGGTGCCCAGGGCGCCAAATCCGCCGTTGGCGCTGACCGCAGCGGCAACGTCGGGACAATGGGTAAAGGCGAAGATGGGCGCTTCCATATCGAACCAGCTCATCACTTCAGTTTGCATGTTGGGTGTCTCCAAGAATTAGGTCAGCAGCTTTTTCGGCAATCATGACGGTTGGTGAATGAGTATTGCCGCCAATCACCTGAGGCATGATCGACGCGTCGGCAACCCGCAGCCCCTCAATGCCGTGTACCCGCAGAGACGGGTCAACCACCGCGTCTTCAGCATCCGGCCCCATCCTGCAGGTGCCCACAGGGTGGAAATTGGTGGATGCGCTTTTGCGCACATACAGCTCCAGTTCCTCGTCGGTCTGGGAGCGCAGCCCCGGCCGTTTTTCTTCACCTGCAATACCCTGAAAGGGTTGGGTTTCCACAAGCCTTCGGCCAATGCGCAGGCCGGCCACCAGTTTTTTTATGTCCTGATCACCGGGATCCGAAAAGGCGTTGAAATCGACCAGGGGTGCATTGTGCGGGTCGTTGTTTTCCAGACGGACGCTACCGGTGCTTTCCGGCCGCAGCAGGCAAGACATGATGGAAAAACCGTGTCCGTACTGCCAGAGCTTCTGCCGCCGGCCTTTGCGTCGGTTGGTGCGCAGTACCGCACTTTGCAGGGCGGGCACCAGGATGAGCTGAATATCCGGTTTGGCTTCAGTGGGTGAAGTGCGCACAAAGCCGCCGGATTCAACCACATTGCTGGCGATCAAGCCGTTGCGCTGGAACAAATAACGTAAGCCATGGATCGCCAGACCGGGGATGGCGCGCACGGAAATCCCATAAGGCAACGTGGTGGGGCTGTTGAACTGAAGCTGAGAATTAAAATGATCCTGCAGATGTAGACCAACCCCGTTCAGCTCGTGGGTGACGGGGATATCCATGTGCTTAAGGTGTTCACCGGGACCAATGCCTGAAAGCAGGAGTAAGTGGGGTGAGCCCACGGCACCGGCGGACAGAATCACTTCTTTTTGTGCCGTCAGGCTTTCTCTACCTTCCGGCAGATCAACTTCAAGACCGGTCGCGCGCTTGTTTTCAAACAAGACCCGGCGGGCAGTGGCCTGGGTCAGGATCGTCAGGTTTTGACGGTGTCTGATCGGGTCCAGAAAGGCGCTGGCGCTGGAGACGCGCAGACCGTTTTTCTGCATGACCTGGCGCCGGCCAAAACCTTCGTGGGTTTCCGCGCAAAAATCTTCGTTAACCGGATATTGCAGCTTTTCCGCAGCTTCCAGCATGACCGCGGTCAATGGATTGTAATGGTCCATGTAGCGCACGTTGATCTCACCCCCCTGGCCGTGAAAGGGTGAGTTGGGGAAGTCTTCGTTGTGTTCGGACTTTTTGAAGTAGGGTAATACTTCCTGATAAGACCAGCCGGGATTACCCCGCCGTTCCCACTCATCATAGTCGTCAGGTTCGCCACGGGTATAAACCATGCCGTTAATCGAGCTGGATCCGCCCAGTGTTTTACCCCGGGGAATATAAAAATTACGGTCGAAGGCGTTTTTCTGCGGTGTGCTCAGAAAACGCCAGTTCAGCTTGGGGTGATCAAACAGGGCCATTAAACCCAGCGGTATTTTGATAAAGGGACTCGAGTCTTTTTTGCCGGCTTCGATCAGACAGACGCGGGTATGTGGATCAGCAGAAAGCCGATTGGCCAGGACACATCCCGCCGAACCGGCACCTACCACAATATAGTCGAACGTCAGGTTCACTGCTTATTTATCCTCCGCCAAGCCTTAGTTGAAGGTAAAGTACTGACGGTTGGCCTCAGCATCCCACTCGAGGCTGCCGCGCTTGCCAATGGGGTCTTCCGCCAACAGCTTTTCATTGGCGGACAGGGGGTCGCGGGCGTTGGCCACTGCGCGTTGACCGTCTTCAGTATCCAGTATGTAAATCACGTTAAAAGGCTGGGCTTCGCGGTCGTACTCGATGGTATAAGACGCCACCGTGCATGGCCCCGAGGCCTGTTCAGCAATTGGGATCGCGGTTTCGCCGGTGTCGATCCGAAACGCGGTTTTGCCGCTGGCTGACGCGGGAATCTGGTCTCCCCGGGTGAGGATCGTGGCAGCATGTTTTGTGTTGGCCATGCCGACCCCGGTAATCATCAGTGTTTCGTGGTTACCGTCCCGCAGCCGTTTGACCGCTGTGGCCAGGGAATGCATGACATAGTTGTTGCCCGGTCCACCGGCATATCCCAGGCCGCCGGTGATGCTGAGCTGGCGTTCATCGTTGATCGGCAGGCCCAGGGCGGAAAGGGCCATTTGCACCGGGCTTGGAAAGCAGCTGTAGAAGTCAAAAGCGGTGATGGTGCTGACGTCCAGGCCTGCATATTTGAGCGCTTCGGCAAAGGCGGTTTCCATACCGGGACTTTTGGCCAGGCTGCGCCGTTGCATGGGGTTCCACACGTCTTCAGCACCGGCCCCCCCTAAGACTG
>JANQMF010000175.1 GCA_028280225.1 Pseudomonadales bacterium
GGGGGTTGTTGGGCCTGCTTGAGGTGCATCAAAGGTAACCGGTAAAAATACCCGGATATTATGGGCGTGTTGCGCGGCAAACAGAAGGATTAGCCCCGCCGGTATTCAACCGTTCTTAAACGTCGCTTCAATGTTGGCGATTTCCTCCGGGGAAACCTGCCGGGTGCGTTCGTGGAAGATCCATAAATGACCTTCGGGGTCTTTGCACTCGTACCGCCTATCCCCCCAATATTGATCGCCGGGTGGGGAAATGATCCGGGCACCGTTGGCCCTGGCCCGCTCGAAATGGTCGTCGATATGGTCGACATAGACCATTAAGCTTTCGGTTGAGGCACCCACCTGGCACGGACTGGCGATGGCGTGGGAACCAGCGGGACCAATCATCACGTAGGCATCGCCTATCGCAATTTCCGTAACAATGATGGTCTGGTTGGGTCCCTCAAGACGGCTGCCCTCACGTTCGGCAAAGCCAAACGCCCGGTCCAGGAAGTCCACAGCCTGCTGGGGGTTTTCGTAGGCGATGCGCACGGTAACCCGCTGGGTACCTGTCGGTGGATTCTCTATCATGGCACCTTAGTCCCCTTAATGGGTTGTATTATGAAGAGGGCAAACCCTTAAGCCAAGGTCTATCGGCCGTACCTGGCGGGTGGTGTTAGATACCCCGGGCAATGGCGTTGATGTGAATACCGGCACAATCCACAATGGGAAATGGGCTGTTATCATCCGCCAGAACAGCATTCAAATCCGTGCCTCCCAACAGAATGGCTTCGGCGCCCTGATCCATCAGGGTATTGCCCTCTTCGCAAAAGACATTTCGAAGCTCGTCGGTCGGTTCACCGGTTTGAGCCAGGGTGACATAGGCGTCATGGACCCGCACCATGGCATCTCCCTGGGGTGCCTGCAGGTTGATTGGGTCTAATTTGCCGAACATACCTGAAGCCATCACCGTTTCGGTGCCCAGAATGCCCACCTGATTAAGGCTACGCTCGCCAAGCCAATCCGCTAATGTCCGGGTAAGGTCAATCACCGGCAAGGCGGACGCGGGGGCAAACTCGTCAATACAAAAATGTCCGGCAATTGATGTTACCGCCACACACTGTGCTCCGGCAGCCTGCAGACGGGCGGTGAGGCGTTGGTAAATGGCGCACTGGGCAGCGGCATCGTCCATGGTCAGGTGGCGCAACAAGGTGGGTGTATCCGCGTGGACAATGGTCAGGTCCAAGTCCCGGTGGGCGCGCGCAGCGTGCCCTATGAGACTTCGATAGTAGAAATCCGTGGCTGCGGGACCAATACCGCCAATTAGTCCAATATGCATCGATGTTCTCCCAACACAACTGATGGTCTGCAAATCTGGTTGATAAGTGCACTTATGTCCATGAGTTCCACTCAAAATAGCTGAACTGATCACACTCTGTCCAGAACACGTGTATTCGGCTCACAGCACAGCAGATTTGCCCCCTGTTTTTCGGTATCCTTGCGGCCGTTTTTTAGCGCAAAAGAATGATTTTAAAATGAATGCTGTATACGACCCCAAGACGGTGGAGGCAACCGCCCAGGCCGATTGGGATAAAAGCCGGGTATTTACCGCAACAGAATCTGCCGCCGGGGAAAAATACTATGCTCTGGCTATGTTTCCCTATCCCAGCGGCCGGCTGCATATGGGGCACGTGCGCTGTTACACGCTGGCGGATGTCATCAACCGCTATCGGCGCCTTAAGGGGTATAACGTCATGCAGCCCATGGGTTGGGACGCTTTTGGTTTGCCTGCTGAAAACGCCGCTATCAAAAACGGTATTCCTCCGGCCACCTGGACCCAGGACAATATTGCCTACATGCGCGGGCAGATGCAGCGTCTGGGTTTTGGCATCGACTGGTCCCGGGAGTTTGCCACCTGTGATCCGGAATACTATCGCTGGGAGCAGTGGTTTTTTCTCAAGCTCTACGAAAAAGGCCTGGTCTATCGTAAAAATGCCATGGTCAATTGGGATCCCGTTGATCAGACCGTACTGGCCAATGAACAGGTGGTCGATGGCCGTGGGTGGCGCTCTGATGCCATTGTGGAACGGCGGGAAATGGCCCAGTGGTTTCTTAAAATAACCGATTACGCGGAAGAATTGCTGAATGACCTGGACGGCATGGATGGCTGGCCGGATTCGGTGAAGAGCATGCAGCGCAATTGGATTGGACGCTCCGCCGGGGTGGAAATAGATTTTACCGTGGCGGGTCGGGCAGATGCCGCACCGTTAACGGTATTCACCACCCGGCCGGACACTTTGTTAGGAGCCACCTACGTTGCGGTGGCACCCCAACATCCGCTGGCCCAGGCGGCGGCTGATGAGGACGCGGATGTGGCTGCCTTTATCGAAAGCTGTGCCCGGGCGACCACGGCGGAGGCGGATCTGGCCACCATGGAAAAAACGGGTATTGCCACCACCACCCAGGTGGAGCACCCGCTTACCGGCGAGTTGTTACCGGTCTGGGTGGCCAACTTTGTGTTGATGGAATATGGCTCCGGTGCGGTGATGAGCGTCCCCGGGCATGATCAACGGGACTGGGAGTTTGCCACAAAATATGGCATCGATATTATCCAGGTGATTGAACCCGTGGATGATACCCCCTGTGATCTCAACACCGGTGCCTTTGTTGACCCGGGCCGGCTGTGTAATTCCGGAGACTATGACGGTCTGACTTCCGCTGATGCCTTTGCGGCCATAGCGGATGCGTTGGAAGCCAAACAAAGGGGACGGCGGGTGACCAATTACCGGTTGCGGGATTGGGGTGTATCCAGACAGCGCTACTGGGGATGCCCCATTCCCATGATTCACTGTGAACACTGTGGTGTGGTGCCGGTGCCGGAACAGGATCTGCCCGTGGTCCTGCCTACCGAGGTTGAATTTGAAGGGGTGCGCTCACCCCTGGTGACCATGGAGAGTTTCCTGAATGTGGACTGTCCCAAGTGCGGCGCACCGGCGCGGCGGGAGACGGATACCTTCGACACCTTTATGGAATCTTCCTGGTACTACGCCCGTTTCACCAGCCCTGACGCCAATTCACCCATGGTTGATGAGCGGGCTAACTATTGGGCACCGGTGGACCACTACGTGGGCGGGATCGAACACGCCATACTGCACTTGTTGTACGCGCGCTTTTTTCACAAGCTGATGCGCGACGAACGTCTATTGCCCGGTGACGAACCGTTCAAACAGTTGTTGATGCTGGGGATGGTCTTGCAGGGTGGCAAAAAAATGTCCAAGTCCGCCGGGGATGCGGGTGATCCCCAGAAGTTACTGGACAAGTACGGGGCAGACACCGTGCGTACGGCCATGATGTTTGCGGCACCACCTCATCAGTCGTTTGAGTGGAGTGAGGCCGGCTTGGAAGGGGCGTTGCGCTTTTTGAAGAAACTGTGGACGCTGGTTCACGACGGTTGTGCTGCCGGTGTAGCGGCAGACTTTGACGTTGCCGCCCTGACGGAAGACGCGCAGCAATTGCGGCGCAGAACATACGAAACCCTGGCCAAGGCGGATGACGACTACGGACGGCGGATTCAGTTTAATACGGTTGTTTCCGGGGTCATGGAACTGTGTAATGCAGTAGCCAAAACAAAGGCCAATAATGACCACGACCGTGGGGCCATTCAGGAAGCCTTGCGCATCGCGGTGCTGGTCATATCCCCGGTGGCCCCCCACATTACCCATCACCTGTGGCGGGTATTGCAGGGTGAGGGGGATCTGGTCTCCAGCCACTGGCCGGCCATGGATGAACATGCGCTCAGCCAGGCCACCATAGAAATGGTGGTACAGGTTAACGGCAAGGTGCGGGGCAAAATTGAAGTGGCGGCTGATGCTCAAAAGGCTGAGGTACTGACCCTGGCCAAGTCCTGCGAAAACGTCAGCCGTCACCTGGACAATAAGACCATCAGAAAAGAAATTGTGGTGCCAAATAAATTGGTAAACCTTGTGGTGGGCTAATAAACTAATAGGGTCATCAAATACCGTTTAACAAGATTGTGAACAAAACCATCCGGCAAGGACGTAAATTGCGCCTCGGGCATGGGTACAAGGTGGGTCTTCTGGCCGCCACCCTCCTGGTCGCCGGCTGCGGCTTCCAGCTGCGCTCTTATGACTTTGAATCCAACGTTGATGGTTTTGCCCTGACCGGTCAGACCGGCGGTGCGGTGGCAGCGCAACTGCGCCAGGGGCTTATCCAGGCCGGGGTCACGGAAAAACCGGCAGCCGAGGCCAGCATGGTTGTTGAACTGATGGACGAACGCCGCAACCGGCGCAGTGTATCCACCGCCGGACAAGCCCGGGCCGCGGAGTACGAGTTGGACATTGGGGTGCGGTATCGGATCCTCAATACAGGCGAAGAAGAACTGTTAGCGCCAACCTGGATTGAGCGTTCGCGCATCTTTCGTATTGACCGCGACAACATTGTCGGCAGCAGTGGCGAACAGGCCATCCTTGAGCGGGAACTGATGCAGGATGTTGTGGGTCAGATTATCCGCAGTATGGATGCTGTTTCCCGCCCGGCACAACCTTGAGTTGCTGCCATGCAGGTTAAGGCAGAAGACCTGGCCGGTAACCTGAGCGGGACCCTGGCCGGGGTTTACCTGATCTCCGGTGACGAAACCCTTTTGGTGGAAGAGTGCTGTGATGCGGTGATTGCCGCTGCGCGTACCCAGGGGTTCAGCGAACGCCGTGTCCACCACGTCGAATCCGGTTTTAAATGGCAGGATCTGTTCAACGACGCCGCCAGTCTGTCGTTGTTCGCCGAGCGTAAGATTCTGGATGTTCGTATCGGTATCAAAAAGTTTGACCGGGAAGGGTCGCAAGCCCTGCGTGACTGGGTAGCCCAGGAGCAGGATGCAGTCCTGTTGCTGCGCACCGGACGTTTAGAACCGCGCCAGCGGAACAGTTCGTGGTTTAAGGCGCTGGACAAAGCGGGTGTTATCACGCTGATCTGGCCCATATCACCCGCCCAACTACCCCGTTGGTTAAAGCGCCGCCTGCAGGAGAAGGGGTTGAGTATAGAGCCGGCGGGCATACAATATTTAGCGGACCGTGTTGAAGGTAATCTCCTGGCGGCGGCCCAGGAGGTTGATAAGCTGACGTTGTTAGGGCTTCCCCAGCCGGTCAGCCTGGAGGTTCTTGTTGATTGTCTGGACGATGCGTCCCACTTTAATGCCTTTGACTTGCTGGATGCGGTGATGGCCGCGGAACCGGCCCGGGTTGTGCGTATTCTGGCGGGCTTGCGCGAGGAGGGTGTGGCGCTGTTTGCTATACTCGGCGCGCTGACCAGTCAGTTGCGCCGCGTGGCAAACCCCAGGGGTATGCCCCCGGCCAAACAGCGCTTGATCCAGAAGTTTGCCCAGCGCATTCGCCGGGTCGATCCGGTACTGGCGGAATGTGCAATAATCGACCAGCAAGGTAAGGGGCAACTTAGGGGAGATCCCTGGGTGTCGCTGGAACGGCTGTTGCTGCGTCTGGCTACGGTGAGGGTGTTGTCTTTGCCAAGTGAAGATCAGAGGTTGCTGACGTAATGTATACCAGGACCGGACAACAGCGGTTTACACGAGTGCTTGTACTATCCGTGGCTCTGGGCCTGGGTCTGGGTGGGATGCTGGGTTGCGGTGAGCAGGCGGTGTCTGAACCGGCGGATCAATTTGTGCGGCCCGCGCGTATATTTATTGTCCAGGATGATACCGATACCCAACGGCATGCCTTTGTCGGCCGGGTTGAAGCAGCCCAATCCATTGATGTGTCTTTTGAGGTGTCCGGCCCCCTGGCTCAATTGCCGGTGCTAGAAGGACAAACCATCAAGGTCGGGGAGGTGGTGGCTGCGCTGGAAACCACAGACTTTGTCCTGGCTGTGCGGGAAGCTCAAGTCCAACTACAGTTGGCCCGGCAGGATCTGGAGCGCAAGCGCCGGGTGCTGGCACAAAAGGGTATTGCCCGGTCGGTGGTAGATGATGCCCAGTCCGTCTACGAACTGCACAAGGTCAGGCTGGACAAAGCCCAACAGTCTTTAAAAGACTCTACGTTGCGGGCACCCTTTGATGCCTATATCGCCCGCCGTTTTGTGGACAATTTTGTCAACGTCGGCGTGGGTGAAAAAATTGTCCGGTTGAATGATCTGCACAGCCTGCTGGTGGTTGCCAACGTCCCGGAATCGTTGCTGGCCACCGCCAGCCAGGAACAGGTGATCAGCACGGTAGCTATATTTGACTTTATTCCGGGACAACGCTTTCCGCTGGAGTTTAAGGAAAACCGGGGTGAAGCGGATGCGGTGGCCCAAACCTACGAAGTTTCGTTGCAAATGCAGCGGCCGGAACAATGGACAATTTTACCCGGCATGAATGCCCGGGTTGAACTTGAAATGCGCAAACAGGGGCGGGCGGCCACCCTGATCCCCGCCAGCGCGCTGGTATCCGATCCGCAGAATGGTTTTTTTGTCTGGCGCTACGATCCCCAGACCCAACTGTCCACGCAGGTACCGGTGACGGTGGGCGAACCAAAAAACAAGGGCATAGAAATCACCGGCGGCTTGGCGGCTGGTGATATGATTGTCGCCACCGGCGCATCCCAGTTACAGCCGGGCATGCGGGTGAGTGTGCTGGGTGAACCCAGCCGGCGTTTGTAGACCCGCCTCGTGCGCAATATTGCTAAATTTTCCATCGAACAACCCTTATATACCTGGATGTTGGTGCTGGTTTGTTTTTGCGGCGGCATCTTCGGTATCGACAGTGTTGGGCGTCTGGAAGATCCTGCCTTTCCGATAAAACATGTGCTGATTGTCACCACCTACGACGGGGCTTCAGCCCGGGAGGTGGAACAGGAAGTTACCGACGTCATTGAGTCTTCCCTGCAGGAACTTCCCTACGTCGACATTATCACCTCAAAGTCCGTTGACGGACGCTCCGAGGTTCAGGTGGAAATTCTCGAGCAATACGGCAACGAAGACATCCCACAAATTTTTGACGAATTGCGCCGCCGGGTCAGCGAAGCCGCCGGCCGGCTGCCTCCGGGGACCGGGGTGCCCCTGGTTGAGGATGACTTTGGCGATGTCTACGGCATGATGTACGCGGTTTATGCCCCGGATTACAGCATTGCCGAAATCCGGGACATGTCCCGGACCATATCCACCGCCCTCAAAGGGGTACCCAGAATAGCCAAGGTACAAACCGCCGGCGAACCTTATGAAGCCCTGTACGTAGATATTGAGCACGGCCGTCTTGCCCGCCTGGGTGTACCGGTGGATGCGCTGTTCTCCAGTATTTCCGTGGAAAATCAGGTCACCCCGGCGGGTTCTGTGGGTTACCTGGGCAGGCGGATCAGGGTTGCGCCGCAAATGGCCTTCGACAGTGAAGATGCGTTGGCGGACATGCGCATTGGCCGGCCGGGTTCCACGGAGATATTGCGGCTGCGGGATATCGCCACCATCTCCCGGGGTGAGGTTGAGGTGCCGCCACAGTTGATCCGGCACAACGGGCGGCGGGTTTTCACCGTTGGGGTATCCGTTGTCCCGGGCGAGAACGTGGTGCAGGTGGGCAAGGCGGTTGATCAGCGTATTGAGGCCTTGCTGCACACCCTGCCCCTGGGGGTGGAGATCAGCACCATCTATGCCCAGCACGAGGTGGTGGACAACGCCATTCAGGAGTTTTTGCAAAACCTGTTGCTGTCGGTTGCCACGGTTGTTCTGGCACTGTGTGTGTTTATGGGTTGGCGGGCCGGAGCTGTGGTTGGCGCGGTTTTATTGCTGACCGTACTGGGCACCATAGGGGTCATGGCATTTTACGGGATTGAGCTGCAACGGATCTCGCTGGGCGCCTTGATGATCTCCATGGGTATGCTGGTGGATAACGGCATTGTTGTGGCTGAGGGGATGGTGATTGGCGTACGGCGGGGATTGTCCCCGGCGGAAGCGGCAGCCCAGTCCGTGAACCGCACCCAATTTGCCCTGTTGGGGGCAACCATAATCGGCATTGTCGCCTTTGGTCCCATCAGTTTGTCAGAAGACAATTCCGGACACTTTTTACGTTCTTTGTTTCAGGTGGTTTTTGTCTCGCTGACCTTGAGTTGGGTACTGGCCATCACCGTGGTGCCCCTGTTTGGCAGCTACCTGTTACGTGCCGGAGAAGCGGTGAGCGAAGCACAACTATACTCGGGATGGCTGTTTGCCCCCTATCGCGGACTGGTCAGATTTGGCTTGCGCCGGGCCTGGTTGACCACCTTTGTCATTATTGCCATCACCGGCGCGTGCATGTGGTCGTTCCAGTTTGTTAAACAGGGATTTTTCCCCAACACCAATACACCGCTGTTTTATGTTGATTACCGTTTGCCCGAAGGCACGGATATATTACGCACGCTGGAGGATGTAGAGGTCCTTGAAAAGCTGCTTCGTGAGCGTCCCGGGGTATTGGCGGTCAGCAGTTTTGTTGGCCGCGGGGCAACCCGGTTTACCACCATCATGAGTCCGGAGCAGCCGAATTCAGCTTATGCGCAACTGGTGGTGCGTATTGAGGACGTGTCCCGGATGAACGACATGATGGCTCAGGCCGGGGAGGACATACGTGCGGTTATGGTCGACGCGGAAGTCCAGGTCACCCGGGCTGAATTTACCCCAAGCGGCAGCTCTAAAATAGAAGCCCGGTTCTCCGGTCCCGACGAACAGGTACTGCGCCAGCTTGCCGCACAGGCACTGGATGTTTACCTTAAACACCAGTTGATCGATCGCAAGACGGATTGGCGGCAACCGGTCCTGCAATTGGTGCCCAAATTTGATACCTCCCGGGCCCAGCGAGCCGGTGTGACCCGGCGTGACCTCTCCCAGGCCCTGGCCTTTGCCACTCTGGGAGTGCAGGTAGGACTATACCGGGAGGCGGACAAACTCATCCCCATCATAGCCCGTGCACCGGCGGCGGAGCGTGGGGACATACAAAGCCTGATGGGCCGGGAAATCTGGAGCCCGGCTCAACAGCGCCATGTGCCCATGTCGCAGATTATATCCTCCCTGGATCTGGAGTCGGGTAGCGCGACCATCTATCGGCGCAATCGCGTGCGGACAATTGCCGCCCTGGCGAATCCACCCTTGGGGCACAACCCCACCCGAACCTTTAACCGCCTTCGCGCGGATGTGGAGGCCATTGTCCTGCCGCCGGGCTACCGTCTGGAATGGGGTGGGGAGTACGAAGCCAGTCAGCAAGCCAATGACATGTTGACCTCTAAGATCCCCACCGCCTTCGGTATCATGCTGTTCATTACCATTCTCATGTTCGGCCAGCTTAAGCAGCCGCTGATTATCTGGTTAACCGTCCCCATGACTATCTGTGGGGTTGTGGTTGCCTTGCTGGCCACGGATTTGTCCTTTACTTTTCCTTCTTTTCTGGGTTTTCTCAGTTTGTCCGGTATGCTGATCAAGAATTGTATTGTGCTGGTGGATGAAATTGATCAGCGCTGCGACGAACGGGGCTTCACCTTGCAGAATATGTTGGATGCCAGCATCAGCCGTCTGCGCCCGGTTCTGTTGGCCACCGGTACCACCATTGCGGGTATGTCGCCACTGCTGGGGGATGCGTTCTTTAAAGAAATGGCGGTCTGTATTATGGGTGGGCTGGCCTTTGCTACCCTGCTCACCCTGGTTGCGGTGCCGGTGTTTTATCGTATTGCCCTGGGCAAAAAAATAGCGGTTTAGACCACGGAGCATGGCTTCGCCATTTACTTGACGGTTGCACCAAGTATGTAGATGATTTGGACCTCAGCGAAAAAGCCGGTAACGGGTGGGGTACTGGCGTATGGCACCGGAAATGAGCACCCGGTCACCGAACTGAAGGTTGGGCTGTTCTACAAGGAGTGATCAGGAATGAACAGAGCACATATGAGCAAATTCAAGATTTATCCGGTGGTCTTATGCGGTGCCTTGTTGATGGGGCCTTTGTTGATGGGGCAGAGCGCCTATGGTGCTGATGCCGGGGACAGTTCGTCCTCAGCCGCTGCCTCAACCGCCCCCTCAATCAAGAAGGCGACGGACTGGATTGGCCGGGTGGTGATCACTCCGGACGGTGAGTTGCTGGGCCGTATTGAAGATCTTGCGGTGGACATGGAGGCGAAACAGCTCAAGTATGTTGTGGTTTCCGTCGGCAGTTTTTTGATTGACCGCAACCTGATTGCGGTAGATCCCGACGCCCTGGGACAGTCCGAGGACGGCCGGTATCTGGTGGTGAACAGCGACGTGCTGGAAACCGCTTATCGTTTTGGGGCCTCAAGCTGGCCCTCCGTGGCGGATGTGCTGCCCAGCAATCCCCGGGTACGGGCCAGTCTGCCGTCCCCCGGGGAGGATCAGGATGACGATGTGGCCAGGGACCCCGGTGTTGTAGCCACCATCAGTGACGGACGTCGAACCGCAACCATGAAGGCGGGTGAAAATAAGGCTACCATCGAAACAGACAACACGGTCCCCGCGCCCCGGGACAGTTATCCCGAGGTGGCACCCAAAAAGTGGGAAGGCAGCCGTCCCCTGCTGGCTGACAGCGCCTTTGAACGCTTGGATGACAATGGCGACGGTTACCTGTCGCGGCGGGAAATTGGTCCGCGGTTGGATCCTTCAACCCGATACAAGGACTACGACCTGGACGGCAACGACGGCATTGATGCCTTTGAATTTCAGGCGATGAAAACCAACCCGGACCGCTAACCCTCCATCCGTCCGGGTGGATTGGCCACTTTCACCAACAGTCCGTTTATGGCTCTTGGCAATTGGGTGGTAATGACCATATCCCCTACGCCGAGGGCGTTGCTCCTGACCAGAACCTCATAACCGCGTTCCCGGGTCTGACGCTCGCCCACCCGCTCGATTTCATGGGCAACCAGACGATTGTCCCGCACGGTATAGATCCGTGAGTTGTTGTAAATGGATTGCACGGGCAGGGCAATCAGATCAGATTGTGCGGGCATTTGGACAAAAATCTTCAAGGTTCGGCCCAGGGTCAGCGGATTGTGGTTGGTGGGGGTAAAAAAGGCGTCCATGCCGGTCTGTCCCCGCCGGACGTGTGCGGCCAGGCGGCTCAGACGCAGCTGATGTCCCTGCTCGGTGTTGGCGGTGATGGGTTCTTCAGCGGCAATGCTCAGAGCGTGTTCAAATTGCGGTTGGTAAACATCCGGGACCTGAACTCTCAGTTCAAAGGCGTCTGCGTTAGCCATCTGCACCAGGGGGGCACTCAGATTGCTGAGATCCCCGGGGGCAACAAAAACCCCCAGCACGGGTCCGGCAAAGGGTGCTGTGACGGTGGTCTTTTCCAGATCCATGCCGGCTTGTTGAACGCGGGCCTGAGCCTTGGCAATCTGGGCTTGGTGGCCCAGGATCCGGTTGGGCAGGTTCCCCAACTCGGTTAAGTGACTGTGATACTCAATAGTTGTCTGATCAGCCTGGCTGCGGACATCGTCAAACAGCGATTTGGCGATCAGTCTTTTGTCCAGCAGATCCTGGTGACGGGCCAGCCGCTGCTGGGCCACATTGCGCCGCGCAAGAAAGTGCCGTGTGTTTTCTTTGGCCCATTTGAGTTGCGCCTCGGCAGCGTGCAAGTTGGCTTGTTGTTGTTGCAGCTCCGCTTCAGCCTGACGTAAATCCAGCCCGGCCTGCCGGTGATCCAGTTGCACCAGAACCTCCCCGGCTTCCACCCAATCCCCTTCCTTAACTTGCACGGACCGGATCAGCGCAACCCACTGGGAACGCAGTTGTGCAACCTGGCTGGATTCGATTTTTCCGTAAGCGCTGAAGTTGGGTTTTATGCGCTGTTTTTCCGCGTGGGTGACCGAAACCGGCCAGGCTTTTTCCACGGGACCCCGGGGTACCGCTGACGGCCCCGTGGCGAAAATTGAAAGGCTGGCTAATACCGCGGCAGCAAGAATGCTGATGCAGATACCAAGCTGCCGGCGTTTTGGGTTGTCCGGGAATATCTTAAGCATCTTGGGTGCTTCCAATCAGGTGGTTTTTGAAGAATTTAACGTGTTGTTTAACCTGCTCCAGCCAATAGATCAGGGTGGGAATGACGATAAGGACCAGCCCGGTGGCAAAGGTCAGTCCAAAACACAGGGTAATGGCAATGGGGACCATGTACATGGACAGGGTGGATGTTTCGAACATCAGCGGCAGCAATCCGGCCACGGTGGTCAGTGAGGTCAGGATTACCGCGCGGAATCGGGCTTGGGTGGCCGCCAACAGGGCGGCCCTAAGGGGGTGGCCGCGATCGATGTGGCGACGTAAAAAACTGATCAGCACAATGGCGTCGTTGACCACAATACCGGTCAGCGAAAAAAAAGCGAGCAGTGACATTGCACCTAAGTCCCAGCCCATCACCCAGTGCCCAAAAATTGCTCCGGTAAAACCAAATGGGATGGCCATCATGATGGACAACGGCCAGATATAGGAGGAAAAAACCCAGGTCAAAATAAGATAAATCAGCACCAGGGTCAGGGTGCCGCCCAGGGCCAGGGTGCCGAGCAGCAATTGATCCTGTTCGGTTTGTCCACCCAGATCGAAGCTCAGATTATGAGCATGCAGAATATCGGCAAGGCGATGTGTGGTGATGTCCTGCACGATACTGATGGCATTGTTGACGTCCTCGTCCACGTCGGCGGAAACCACCACCGCAAGTTGGGTGTTTGAATGGCGAATGATGTCGATACCCCGGCGGCTGGATAACACCGCAATACCGGACAACGGCACAAAGTCGCCGGATGCCGTGCGGATGGGAAAATGTTGCAGCTCCCCTAAATTATCCTGTTGTTCTTCAGGCAGCATGACGCGCACTTCAATTTCGTTGTGGTGCT
>JANQMF010000204.1 GCA_028280225.1 Pseudomonadales bacterium
TGTCATGACTCCGGTTGAGACCCCTTTTGATTTTTCTTAGGAACAGGCCGTCCCGGCCTTTGTTGCGGTAAAAAAATAACTTGTACTGCCGGTGTCCCGGAAATCTACAAGTACACGGACAGTTCGGCGGTGCAGATAGGTTCCCCGACCATATCCGCCAATTGTTCCGGCAGCCCGGGCTTTGGCAGAGCCGTTGGCGCCGGAAATACCGCGCCGGCAAATTTTACCAAAGCTTGCTGGGTGACAACAGGCGGCAGCCGGGAGGTCAGGGTCACCCGCAGCAGCAGGGGTTGCAAAAAAGCAAAATAAGCTTGCCGGGTGATCAATTTTTGACACGCGACAAGTTTGCCCGCCCGTGGTGGCCGGTCAGTGGAAGCTTGCAGGGAAAAGAACGCGGCGGCGGTCTGGGCCAGATACTCCAGACCCAGGCAGGCGGGTATGCCGGCTGGTGTGGCAAAGATACAATCCTCGCTGGGGTTTACCGTGGCCCAAACCTGATGCTCGTCGAAGGCCAGCACCTGGTCGATCAGACGCATGGGCGGCTGGTGAGGGATCAGGGTATTTAAGCTGGGCAGCTTTGCCTGGTGATCAGTCATTTCCGGGTGATCAGCTCGGCAATGCGGCCTTGCAGCCAATCCGGCACGCCGATTATCAAGGCTTCGTTGTCCGCAGCCACCGGCACCTGCACGGTCACCGCTTCGTTCAGCCGTTGGCCGCCGGCGTCAAAAATTTCGTAGTAGATACGCAGACGAAATTCCCACTCAACCAACTGGGCGCATACCAGGATCTGCTCCCCGAAGGGTACACTCTTTAAATAGCGTACCTGAGTTTCGACAATGGGCCACATCTGCCCGGCGGCCGCCATATCACGATAGGCGAAGTTCAGCTTTTTTAACAGGGCAACCCGGGCGGTATCGTAGTAGCGAAAGTAATTCCCGTGCCAGGTAAATCCGGTTGGGTCTGCATCCTGAAAGGGTACCGTCACTTCACTTTGAGCCCGCAATCCCGGATGCGCGGGCCAGCTTTTTTGCCACAGACGGCCCCGGCGCTTAGCCATTTTGCCAACGCCCCGGGTGCTTTTTCCGTCCCAGACGGCGCAGCGCGCCAAACAAAAGTAATGTGTGCATCACCACCAAGCGAGCGTTGTCCTTAAGCATACGAAAGTGAGACTCTCCATCTTCCGGATATACCACCCGGGTGTCCACGGACATAATATCAAGCCCGGCCCAACAGGCACGAACAAGGATTTCCACATCAAATTCCATACGCGTGCGTCTGCCCAGAGCAGCACACAGGGGCAGTACCTGCCCCAGGGGATAAACCCTCAAACCGCACATGGCGTCCTTGATCATGCTGGAACCGGTGACCAGCCGCACCAGGTTGTTGGTCAGCTCGCGGCCATACAGGCGCAAAGCCGGAATGTCGCTGCCAAATACCGGCTTCCCCGTAATTAAGCTGTTGGGTTTGGCCCGGGACAGTTGCAAAAGTTCAGGCAGCGCGCCGGGATCATGCTGGCCGTCAGCATCCAGGGATACCACGTGAGTGAAACCCTTGTGCCGGGCGGTGCTCAGACCGGTCATCATGGCAGCCCCCTTGCCGCCGTTGTGGTTACGCTGCACCACCGTCACCTGCCGGAATTGATCAGCCAGCCGGGTCAGTTGAGCCAGCGATGTGGTTCCGCTGGCATCATCCACAACAAAAATGTCCAGACCCAGGTGCAGCAATTGCGGCAACATCCGGGCCAGAGGAACGTGGTGCCGGTAGTGGGGAATGACGATGCAGTAGGACTTATTCAAGGTAGTTCAGTTGTCCCTGGGTACAAAGCTCACCCTGGCGGCTGATGTTAAGACTGATCTTTGTCGAGGATCGCTGCAGACTAAATTCAAGCCAGGTCTCCGGCACCAGGGGACGTTTAAATTTGACCCTGGACAAGGTGTTAAAACCGTTTGCCGGGGTACGTTCAAATACCCGCGCGGCCACTTCGATGGCCCAGTGGACCTGCACCACCCCCGGTAATATGGGTGCGCCGGGAAAGTGTCCGGCGAAAAACGGCAGACTGGGGTCTAACCATAAAATCCCTTTAAATTCATTGTCCTGGGAAGTCTGGTGCGCCCACCAGGGCTGGTTGGGTGGCGGCAGGCGGTGTTTGTAAAAGTCTTGCCAGAGGGCCGCGCTGGCCGCCAGCAGGCTGTTGCGGGTGTGGGCGGTGCCGGCAAACTCCCGGGTTTGGGTGCTGGGCAGTTGCCAACAGGTTGCCGCACTCAATATATGAATTTTGGGTGAGGCGGGCGTCATGTGGGGTGCTGATGATGGCGCCGCTGGTAAACCCGGCGGATGGGGTATTCAATGGCGAAGATCAGGCCAATCAGCACATAGCTGATAAAACCGTTGTACAGCGCCCAGGTACGCGTTGTCCCCAGCAGCGCGGTATACGCGGCAATGATGCCATTGCTGAAAAAAAACAGGGTCCAAATCAGCGTCAGGTTGCGGGTATAGGGCACAGCGGGGCCTTCAATCCGGGCGCCGAAGCGGGTGGCCAGGCGGGCAATGGCTGAAGGGGGGTAAAACCAGGTATGCAGTGCATATGCGGCGGCGGCAAAATTAATGGCTACCGGGTAGAGTTTAAACAGGGTCAGGCGGCTGTCCAAAGCAGCTTGCCACAGGGCCAGGCTGCAAAATAAGACTAACCCGGCAGTCATCAGGGTCCGGTGGGTGCGGCTCAAACCATCCACCTGCAATACTCTCAATGCGGCCAGACCGGCAAAACAAACCACCAGTATCTGGGGTGAAACCTGGTCGAACAGGTACAGGCAGATTGGGAAAACGGCCAGGGCACCAGCCAGGGTGATACGTAACACCTTCAGGGGTTTGTACCGTCCACCAGGGTCACCACATCCCCCACGGTGCGGACATTTTTTAATGCTTCCGCGGCAATCTCTTTGCCGGTAATTTCCCGCAGGCGGGCCAGAATATCGATGGCATCAATGCTATCGATGTCCAGATCGTCCAGCAGATTTGCTTCTACGGTGATACGTTCGGGGTCAATCTCAAACTCCGCCGCCAGTACCGTGCGCAGGGTATTTAGTACGCTCATGGGTCAATTTTGGGAAACATCGGGTTGATGTGCAACTGTTCGGGGGTAATCAATGCCGGTTCCGGGCGATTAATGCCTGGTGAAAATAGCCTTCTAATTGCCCGTTTAACCGCCGCCGGGCAACCCGGGGACTATCGTCCAGTTGGGGGGAAAACACAGCGCCAAATTCCAGATAAACCCGCATGGTGTCGCTGGGAAAGGTGTACCAAGGATAACCCTTGCTCAGGTAGGGGCCACTCTTGTGAACAATCACCGGGTGGATGGCGGCGCCGCTACGCACCGCCAGTTCTGCTGCCGCCAGGTGAAATTTAGGCAGCTGATTCACCGGGGTGCGGGTCGCTTCGGGGAACACCAGCATAGTCTCACCCTGTTGCAGCCGGGTGCTGCCCATCTGCAGCAGCCGTTCAGGGTCTTTGTTGGATACATAGTCCAAGTGCCGGGCCAGAAATCGGAACAGGGGATTGGCGTCGATATCCGCCTTGGTCACGCAACACAGGTTGGGGTAGTGAGACAAAATCCAAATGACATCCAGCAGGGTGGGGTGGTTGGCCACCACCAGTCCGGGGCTGGGGTGGGGCTGAAAATTGTGTTGTACATGAATACTGCCCAGCAGCCGGCACCAGCCCATCCAGGCCCGGGCCAGGTAGTGGGCCCAGCGCCGCAGAATGACGGCCCGGCCGGGTTGGGGTACAAGCAGGCGCAGAAGTGCGATAAAAACGGCCAGCAAGGCGCAGCCCAGACCAAAGGTAATCCAGCACAGGGTGCCGGTGAAGGCCCGCCAGGACTGATTTATTAGGCGGCCCGGGCCAATTATCGCTAGGCAACCCAGGCCTTGACCGGTAGTCTTTCCTCTCATTGTTAAGGATATGCGGCTCTGTTCAAGACAGGGGGAGTCTGACAGCACAGGTGGTTTACGTAAACCAAATGACATTAACCTCAGCTCTGGGTGTGGGACTGGATGAAATGCGCCAGGGCCTGGCCCGGGGGCAGTCCGGCTTGTCCGCCAGTGAATGGCCTGATTGTGATGTGCCTTGTTATCTGGGGGCGGTGGACGTACCCCCGGACAATCTAGCCGACCGGGGCCGTATGAGCCGCAACAACCGCCTTATCGAACTGGCGCTGGCCCAGGATGAATTTGCGGCCCACGTGGCCCGAGCCCAGGAGCGCCATGGCGCCCACCGGGTGGGTCTGGTCATGGGCACCAGTACCTCCAGTATCGACCGCACCGAAGAGGCTTATCGGGATTTGCGGGCCGGGGAGTTTGCAGACCGGTTTGTGCAACCGGAAACACACAATCCCCATGCGCCGGGTGACTATGTGGCACAGCGCCTGGGTATCAAGGGGCCCTGCATGACGGTCAGTGCCGCGTGCGCCTCCAGTGCCAAGGTATTTGCCGCGGCCAAAAGATGGTTGGAGCAGGATTGGGTGGACGCGGTGGTTGTGGGTGGTGCGGATACACTGTGCCTCAGCGTTATCTACGGATTTCATTCATTACAACTGGTTTCCCAGGAGCCCTGCAGACCTTTTTCACCCGACCGCCAGGGGATCAGTCTGGGGGAGGCCGCGGGGTTTGTTTTGTTATCCACAACACCGGACCCGGTTCAATTGCTGGGGGTGGGGGAAAGTTGTGATGCCTACCATATGTCCAGTGCACACCCGGAAGGTTTAGGCGCCAGGTTGTCCATGCAAAGAGCCCTTGAAGGCGCCCGGCTTGAGTATTCCGCCATCGACTATGTGAACCTCCACGGCACCGGTACCCGGGCTAATGATGAGACCGAGGGACGGGTGTGTGCGGAGCTATTTGCCCGGTCCCCGGATACCCGCTTCAGTGCCACCAAGGGCTGGACCGGACATGCCCTGGGTGCGGCGGGGATTGTTGAGGCGGTGTTGAGCATCAACGCGCTGATTACGGGATTGCTTCCCGGCACCATGCATACAACCGTCTGCGAACCCGGGTTGTCCCTGGAACTGGAGAGTATCTCCGCCGAGCTCAAAACGGTGCTGTCCAACTCATTTGGCTTTGGCGGCAACAACTGCTCCGTGATTTTTGGACAATCATGAAGCTGACTTTTTTGGGTGTGGGTGTTTGGGGTGTGGGGCTGCAGGACTTTGAGCAGCTACGGCGCTGTGTGCAGACCCGGGAGGCCGGTGTGGGCAGTGCGCTGTTTATGCCGCCCAAACCCGCGGCCATTCCCGCCAGGGAACGCCGGCGGGCAGGTCTGATGATCAATATGGCGGTGGAAGTGGCCCACCAGGCATGCCTGCATGCGGGGGTTGACGTAAGCGGTATCCCCTCGGTATTTGTATCCGCCATGGGAGATACGGACATCACCGATTATATGTGCCGCAAGCTGACCCGGCCGGAAAAGCTGTTGTCGCCAACCAAATTTCATAACTCTGTGCACAATGCACCTTCAGGATATTGGAGCATCAGTGCGGAAAACCGGGCACCCAGCACATTTGTTGGCGGGTATCAGCACAGTTTTGGCGCGGGCCTGTTCGAAGCCCTGTGTCAGGCTCGGGCTGGTGGCGGCCCGGTGCTGCTCGTGGGGTACGACATTGCCAATCAGGCACCTTTTGCCGGAGTCACTCCGGTGGGAGAAAACTTTGCCTCAGCCCTGGTGCTGGCTCCGGCGGACTATCCACAGCCCGCAGCCTTTGCGGTGGGCGCGGAACTTGAGCTGGTCACCGGGGCACAAAGGCCAACCCGGCCACAAACCCCGGTGCTGGAGCGCCGTTTTGCCGCCAATCCTTGTGCCCAGAGTCTGGCCTTGTTGGAGTTCCTGGCCGACCCCTGGGCACAACAAAACAGTTGTGGGGAAATCGTGGTGCCGGTGGGCCAAGAACTTGCGCTGTCAATAAGGGGTTGTGCACCAGCCTGATGAAACATGTTGATGTTTGTATTCTCGGTGCCGGTTTTGCCGGCCTTACCCTGGCGCGGCAGCTCCAAGCCAGCCGTCCGGATTTGTCCATTGTGCTGGTTGAGCATCGTGAATTCCCGGTGCCTGAACAGGTACACAAGGTGGGTGAATCCACGGTGGAGATTGCAGCTCATTATCTGGCGGACAAGCTGAAGCTTAAGACTCATCTTCAGACGCAACAGTTGCCTAAGTTTGGCCTGCGCCTGTTTCTGCGGGGCGGGCAGGCCATCACTGATGATCTGTCGCGCTATGATGAAATTGGTGTCAGCAGCGTGTTGCCCATCCCCACCTTTCAGTTGGATCGGGGACGCCTGGAAAACTATGTGGCGCAATGCTGTGTGGCCGGCGGGGTGCAGCTTCTGGCGGGGACGACCGTGCGCAAGTTGCACCTGTCGCCCGGCGCGCACCAGATAGTGGTGCGTGACGCTTCCGGGGAGCACAGTGTGCAAGCCCGCTATCTGGTGGACGCAAGCGGCAGACGGGCGTGGCTGCGTACCCAACAGGCGTTAACCCGGCCGGCGCGCCACCCCAATCATGCGGTGTGGTTTCGTATCGAGGGAGAGCTGGATGTGGACGGCTGGAGCCGGGATGACAGCTGGCAGCAGCGTTGCCGCGGCACACCGCGACGTTTGAGCACCAATCATTTTACCGGTCCGGGGTATTGGCTGTGGCTAATTCCGCTGGCCTCCAATGCCACCAGTGTGGGGGTGGTCTTCGACTCCAGATTGTTGTCCCTGGATGAAGTCAACACCCATCCCCGGCTGATGTCCTGGCTGGCCCGGGAGCATCCCCTGGTTGGTGAACATCTACAGGGCCGCCCCCCCTTGGACTTCCATGTGCTGAAGAATTATGCCGTCTCCGCAAGCGAGGTATTTTCAGCGGACGGATGGATGTTAACCGGGGATGCGGGGGTTTTTGCGGATCCCTTTTATTCACCCGGCGCTGACTTTATTGCCTTTGCCAACGGCTTTATTACCGAACTCATCAGCAAAGATCAGCCCGTGGCCGTTTACCAGAACTTTCAACGTTATTTTATGGCCTTCTTCAACAGCACCCTATCGTTGTACCGCGGACAATACGGTGGCTTTGGAGATGGCAATATGATGTTGATGAAAACAATCTGGGACTACTCTTACTATTGGGGTCCCCTGGCGAAGCTTTACTTTACCAGCCGCTATTTGGATACGGATTTTATGGAGGCTGCCCAGCCGGTGCTGTTGAAGGCTGCAGGGTTAAATGCGGCGATGCAGCGTGAGTTTCGGCGCATGAGCAAAAGCCGGAACCGGATTGGCGGCCAGGGCAAATTTTATGATCACTTTACCATACCCTTTTTCCATCAGCTCAAAAACGAACTCCTCCGGGGTGACAGCCCTCAGGCTGCGGGAGAACTTGAGGCATCGGTTGAGCGTTTGGAGGGGGTTGCCACCCAATTGAAAAATCTGCTGCCCGCTTTGGAACAGGAGCGGCGGATGCCCCCACTGTCTGAGCTTGTGCAGGCTGACGCTTTTGTTTAAACCATGATCCGGCGGGTAAACCGGGCCAGCAGGTAGGCGGTGATGACGCCAAAAAACACCGTGCTGCCGATGCCCGCCAAAACCGGGATGGTGGACCAGGACAGGGTGCCGAATACCACCGCGCTGGACAATGCACACAAATTCACCGCGGTGGCGGTCTGGCGGTTGTGTTGCGCATTGCTGATACCGCTGTAAAACAGCGCATAGTCAAGCCCAAGCCCGGCGACCAGGGTCAGGGCCATCAGATCAAATAAGGACAACCCGCCGTGTAACAAAGTACTGATGGTTGCACCGGTGGTCACGGCAGCACCCAGGGTGATCAGCAGCCAGGTCCCGCGTTTAAGTGAAAGGGTGGCAATCAAGATCCCGGCGATGGCCGTCAGGGCAAGGCCCAGAATTTTAAATACCTGCAGGCGGTATTGACTGACCATCCGTTCCGAGGTGGCTTTGAGATCCACAAGTTGAGCATTCCGGTCTTCTGCCAGATGTTGTTGCAGGGTGGGCATATCCTCAATACCCATCAGGTATATCAGACTCACCCAGCCGTCCGCGCTGGGGTAAAGGAGGCTGTTGATGGTGTCCAGGTTTCCGGCCTCAAGCAGGGCCCGGTAAGTTAAATACTCCGAAGAGGCCGCGGTGACCTGCCAGTGGTGTACAAAGGGCGCAAAGGCGGAAGGGGCAAAGGGGGATTGGGCCAGGGCGTTATGGAAGGTGGCCAGGGCCTGCGGGTTTTGCAGTTCCCGGCGGCGTAGCTCCTGCTGCGCCCGGCTGGGTAATATTTGTGATATTCCCTGGGCCCCGCCCAGCACACCCTGATCCATAAGGGGTTGCAGATTGTCCAGTACGGTTGTTGTACGGCGGATACAGGCTTGCCGGTCGGTACACCAGATACCAATCAGGTAACGGATGTTGCTGATGCCCAGAGTCTGGCGAATGCGGGTATCAGCCTGGAGGGTTTGTTTGGGGATGGGTGTTAACTCAGCCAGGTTGTCGTTAAAGGGTTTTAACAGCGCCAGGGCAACCAATCCCGTGGCCATGACCAACAGCCCCGGCCATAGCTTCAGTTGCTGGTAGCGGCTTGCTGGTGTGGCGGGCTGGGTGGTGGGTTGTGGACACAGCCACCAGGCGGTTACCGCCGCCGTGATCAGACCACAAAAGCCAAATATGCCGAGCTGGGCAATACCCTGGGTACCGCTGAAGGCAAACGCCCCATAAGCGATCAGGGTGGAAATAATGCCCAGACGCAGGGTGGGCCACACATGAAAACCCTTACCCTTTTCATTGACACTCAAAAACAGGTGCAACGGGTAGTCGATGGCAACCCCCAGCAGGGTGAAGCCAAAAGCCAGAGTGATGCCGTGTACCCGGTCGAAAAACAGACTCAGCGCCAACAACCCTGCTAAGCCACCGGTGATAAGGGGCAGGATAATGGCAATGACCGGATAGCTTTTGCGGAATCTCAGGATCAGAATCGACGCCAGCAAAACACCGGCCAGGGTGCTGAAGACAGTGGCTTCAAATTTCACCGCCTCCTGCAGGGCAACCCCGTATGCCGGACTGCCCAATAGGTTTGCTGATACATCTTCCAGGGCCAATGTCAGGGCGCGGACAATGTCCCTTTGGCCACCTATGTCGTAACCGGGTACCTGAGTTTCAACAATAAGATAGTGGCTTTGCCCCTGGTTGAACGTCAGTTGGCGGTTGGCGGTGAACTGTTCCAGGGTGGTCACACTGAATAGCCCGGGATCAGCGGCAACCAAGGTCAGCGCATCATCATCACTCAGCATGGAAAGGTCATCCAGCCTGCTGTTCAGCAGATCCAGCCAGTCCGCCTGGCTGTGGGGTAAGTCCTGGAGGAGCAGGCGATGTTGCCAGACCGGTGCGGGCAGGTGCTCCACGGACAACAGCTTGGGGTTGGGCCATACCCGGGCAACCCCGTCTATATTGCGCAGCTTGTCAGCAATCCGGGCCGCTCCAGCCGCGGTCTGGCCATGTAGCTGAATAAACAGCAGTTGTGCCCCGGGGCCCTGCCCCAGGCGCTCGGTCAACAGGGTTTCTGCCGGAGTTGTTGGGGCAGGCAAAAAGGCGGCCAGGTCGTAACTCAGATTTAAACGCGGTAGCGTTAACAAAGCCAGTCCGCCGCAACATAGTGCGGTGACAAGCAAGCGTACGTTCGTATTCAATCTGCCGGCACCGGGTCGATGCTGACTTGCAGCCAATGGCTGAGGGTACCGTCTGCTCTGATTCTTTCAGAACGCAGATGTGTCAGACGTTCACCCTGCCCGCTGACCAGAAGATGGGTGAGCTGCTGACGGATCTGTTGTGCCCGGGGGACAAAGGTGATTTGCCAGGAATCAGCCCGGGCCTGTACAGACATGTCAAAGTGCCGGTCCAGCATCCGCCGGTTACCCTGGGTCACCGCTTCCAGGGCGAGCAAAACCAGGTGGCTGGGTCGTTGCGGGTCCAGTTGCATTTGCCTGAACCGTTCCTTGCCGGCATGTTGGCGCCGCACGGTGACCAGGCCGTTGGCAAGGCGGCGCTCTTCACGGCGGGGGTGGTCAATCCACATCACCAGGCTGTTGTCGTTCAGGCGGCGCAGCCGTCCGCGTTGTTGATTAACCCGTTTCAGCAGCGGGCTGAGCTGGGTCTGTTGGAAGTTAACGTCCACTTCCATGGGGAATTGCAGATTACTCAGCAGGGTGTCCACGTCTGTGTCCGACCAGCCCGGTGATCCGGACAGGATGAACAGCGTTGCGACAAAAAGCCGGCACATCAGGGGGCATCCCAGAAATCAAAAAAGTTGAACCAGGCATAGGGAGAAGCGCGGACGTGCTCTTCCAGCCGGCCGACGTAGTTTTCCAGCAGGGTTGAGATACCCTGTTGGCGTTGTTTGCGGGGCAATTCTACCCGCTGACTGATGACCTCACAGTGGACCTCGTAACCGGTTTTGGTCAAGCGGCAAAAAGTACCGATAACCGGCGTATGGAATAAGTTGGCGATGATATAGGGCCCGGTGGGAAAGGCGGCCCGGCCACCCAAAAACTCATGATATTCAACCCGATCACCCTGCCGGTGGCGGTCCGCCAGAAAACCCACCCAATCCCCGCTGCGCAGCGCATCGCTGATATTCAGGCCCAGGGCAACCGCGCTTTGTTCCGAATCGATAATCAGGTTGGCAAGCTCCGGCTCCACTTCAGCCATCATGCTCATAAACTTCTGGTTCAGGGTTTTATCCAGCACAATCCTTAAGTTTATGCCCCCCAACAGCGGGCCAATGACCCTGGCCGCTTCAAAGGAGCCGAAGTGGGCCGCCAGAAACAGTCCGGGATTACCCTGCTGCAGGACCTGTTGCAGTTTTGGGTCGATGACAAAGTTGACGGGAATTTTGTCCCCCTGGCCTGCCAGAAAGAAAAACCGGTCAGCGGTGACCTTGGCAAATTGATGAAAGTGGCGGTAGACCTCCCAGGGCCTGGCCGGACGGGCCAGGACACGGCTGAGATAGGCCCGGGAGGCTCTGCGTTCCGGATGACGGACCAGATAGAAGTACAAGCTGACCGGGATTAACAGGCTGTGCAAAAAGCGGCGCCCCAGATATTGGGCCACCCAGCGCAAGAAGTTTAAGCCCGCCCGGGTACCGGCCTCTGGGCGAGTTTGCCAGGACACAGTGGGGTCACTCATGGATCAGGTTTCCGCCAGACCCCGAACCAGGGCGCGCAGGGCGTGGTGCTTGAGTTTGCTGGTGCTGTCTCTGGGCAGCTTGTCCACCAATTGGATGGGCCGGGGGATAAAGGCGGTCTGCACCCGTTGGGCTAATTCCCGCCGGATACGGCCGGCGTCCAGATCAGGTGCCACCGCCAGGGCAGCCAGGCGCTCGGACTTGCCCAGGCCCAGATGGTCCGGCTGGTATATCACACCGTCTTCAATGCCGGGAATGGACAGCAGAATGTTGTTTAAGTGGGCTAGAGATTCCCGTTTGCCGGCCACCTTGATCAGGTCTGTGGCACGGCCCAGCAATTGGTAACTGTTTTTGCCATGCCGTGAAAAGGCGTCAGCAAGCATAACCGGTTGTAGGAGCAACGGATGGTCCACCACTAATTCCCCTTGGTCCGAGGAAATTTCAAACGCGTCAAAGAAGTGCCAATGCTCGTTGCTGCGCGGGTAACGGTAAGCCAGAGAGCCAATTTCGCTGCAGCCGTAAATTTCCAGCAAGTCCGCCTGAAACAGGGATTCTGTTTGCTGCACCAAATCGTTGGCCAGAGGAGCTGTTGCGCTCATCACCGTATTGATATTGTCAGGCACGGACGATGACTTGACCAGAGCCCGCAGATGTACCGGGGTAGTGATCAGCAGAGTGGGTAAGCCAAGACCGGCAACGGCTTGCATGACATCTTGCGGATAAAAGTCCGCACCGCAGAACAGGGTGACCGGTGCCAGCGTGGGCAACAGCATGGCCCATTCCAGGCCATACATATGCCACGAGGGGACGGTGGCAACCACACCCTGTGGCCGGCTTGAATCGGGCAGATGGGCCAGGTGAATACGCCGCCAGGTGTCCAGCATTTGCCAGCTCTTCGGGTGGGCCTGGGGTTCACCGGTGCTGCCGGAGGTAAAGGCAATGGCGGCGATGCGGCCGGGGTCAGCCTCCGGGCTGGACTGTGTACCCTGCTGCCCGGGTTCCAGCGTGATCCGGTGTCCGCGGTCCACGTTCTGCTCGCTGACAATTATAGTTTGGGGGTAGCGATCAGCAAGACTGATGATATCCGCCGGATCCCTCTTCGCGGGTAACAGATTGGTTTGGCCCCGGCTGATGGCGGCAAAAAAAGTAGCGGTAAACAGGTACCTGTCCTGACAAAGATTGACCAGGTGGCGGCAGGGGGGAAGCTGGTCTGCGACAGCCTGCACGTCGGCGCAAAACTCCCCAACGGTGATCACCTGGTCCCCGCGCCGGGCAAATGCCTCCTGGGCCTGTCGGGGAACCAGGGGAATGGTGTTCATGGTGCCGGTTGTAAACCTCGAGACTCATTCATCACGTGGGCGGTTAAGTTGCCGAGGGTTGCAAATATATCCTTTGTGGCTTCGTCCTCCGCCGAGATGTGTACGTTGTATTCTTCAGCAATGGCAACGGCAATTTCCAAGGCGTCAATAGAATCCAGGCCCAGCCCCGAATCATCAAACATGATTGCATCCGGATCTATCTCTTCCGGAGCAACATCATCTATGTTGAGGATGTCGATGATGAGCCTTGCCATCGCTTGTTGTTCGGCTGTCTGGGTCATAGGTTTTTCTGTTTGGAAAATGCGTATTGTCTTAAATGCGTGAATCCTTTTCAATGTCATCTGCTTTTGACCCATGGGATGAGTTGCCGTAAGACCGACAGACTACATTGAGCCGTCCGGCTGCACGGTGGATGTGCTTGTCATCGGC
This sequence comes from Pseudomonadales bacterium, assembly GCA_028280225.1. GTDB lineage: Bacteria > Pseudomonadota > Gammaproteobacteria > Pseudomonadales > Azotimanducaceae > UBA4421. Next base: position 12,954 of record JANQMF010000204.1, read on the forward strand.
GGGGGGCCCGCGGGGACCACCGCGGCGGCCTTACTTGCCCAGGAGGGGTGGCAGGTCATGTTGCTGGAAAAAGACAGCCACCCACGGTTTCATATTGGGGAATCGCTGCTGCCGGGCAATGTGGCCATCCTTAAACAGTTGGGTGTACTGGAGCAGGTGCGCGACATTGCGGTACACAAACCCGGCGCGGACTTTACCGGCCCGGACGGCATTACCCATAATTTTCCCTTTGCAACGGCGTTGGGGACAACCCCTGACTATGCCTTTCAGGTGTTGCGCAGCCAGTTTGACGAGCTTTTGTTTGCCAATTGTGTGGCCAAGGGGGTAGATGCCCGCCAGCAGCATCAGGTGATTTCGGTGGCCGCCCGCAATGACGGGGCACACCTGGTGGTCTATACGGATACCCGGGACATTAAGCACGCGGTTGTGGCCAGACTGGTGATTGATGCCAGCGGCCGGGACGCCCTGATGGCAAAGCAGCAGGGTTGGCATCAACCCAGCCGCCGTCATGCCAGCGCTGCCGTATTTGGCCACTTCCGCCTGGCGCAACCCCGGCAGGGTAACCTGGAGGGAAATATAAGTGTGTATTGGTTTGAAGGGGGTTGGATATGGATGATTCCTCTTCCGGACGGGGTGATGAGCATTGGCGCGGTGTGTTGTCCCAGCCTGTTGAAGCAGCGGCATACCAACCTGGAAACCTTTTTACGTCATATCCTGGCCGGAGTGCCGGATACCGCTACCCGCACTGCGGATATGGTGGCTCTGGGTCCCGTGCATGCCACGGGCAACTATTCGTATCAATCCAGATACAGCCATGCAGCAGGTGTATTGCTGGTGGGTGATGCGTATGCCTTTATCGACCCGGTGTTTTCCAGCGGGGTTTATCTGGCCATGAACAGTGCGGTGGCCTGCCTGGCCCCGGCGCGGGCCTGGCTGCGGGGGGACAGACGGCAATACCGGCGCGCCACCCGCAGATTCACAACCCGGGTGGACCGTAAGATGGGTGCGTTTGCCTGGTTTATATTACGCTTCACCACGCCGGCCATGCGGGAGATGTTTCGCAATCCCCGCAACGACTGGCGGGTCCGGCAGGCGGTGGTGTCCATGCTGGCAGGTGATGGGGATGGCTCGGCGGACATTCGCACACGGCTGCGCCTGTTTCGCATCCTCTACATGGGTTATCGTTTGCGGCGCGGTTTGTCTTCCTGGCGTGCCTGGTTGCTGCGGCGAAAAAACCGGCAGGTGGTTTTTCAGGACGAAACGATATTGCACTAAAGGATAAGAGCGAGTTAGGTCTGGTACGGCTACGAGAAGAATTGGTCAGGTGAATCTGGAGTTTAAATTTGGCCAGGCTACCCCCGGGGTGGTGATGGACAGGGAAAAAGTTTCTGTGGGTCTGCTGAACGGATGGGTGGCGGGCCGTGACATGGAGGCGTGGGTGCTGCCGGGTGAGGGGCAGTGTCTGGAGTACGAGAACCTGTCAGTCTGGCGGGGTGTTAACAATTTGTGTGGGGTCGGCTGCCTGGCGGTGACCGCCGACACCCTGCGTCAGAGCACCCGGAATCTGTACCGGCAGATTCTGCACCTTTGCCAATCTTATACCGTACATCGTTTCTGGAACTTTGTGCCGGGTATCAACCACAAGGTAGCACAGGCGGGAACCGGTGATATCGACCAATATATGCTGTTTTGCGCCGGGCGGGCGGAAGCTTACCAATCTCTGGCCGGACACGGGGGTGGAGATTTTTCCTCAAGCCTGCCCCCGGCATCAGCGGTGGGGACAACCGGAGACAAATTGTGGGTGGTTTTTATGGCCGGCCTGGAAACGTTGCAGGCCATTGAGAACCCCCTGCAGACCCCGGCGTATCGTTATCCCAAACAGTATGGGCCCCGACCGCCGAGTTTTGCCCGGGGGGGTGTGGTGGCTGAACGCAATACTTTAATTGTTTCCGGCACCGCGAGTATTCGTGACAGCGAATCCCTGTATCTGGGTGACGTGGTGGCCCAGACTCACCTGGCCATAGACAACTTGGAGGTGGTCAATCAGGCGGCCGGTATAAGCGGCAACCCGGCTGATACGGCAAAAATTCTGCGGGTTTATCTGTGCCGGGCCGAAGATTGGGACAAGGTTGCCGGTGTTGTCGCCCGGCGGCTCAGCCATTTGGAGGATCAACTCACGGTGGTACAGGCAGACATCTGCCGGCCGGAGTTGCTTGTGGAGATAGAAATGCAATCTCGCTACGATACGAGGGCTGGTTTGGAAAAGGAATAAAAACAATATGAGCATACAAAGTCGCAGACGTTCGGTATTGGCCGCTGTTACGGTACTTGTTTTAGCCGCAGCGGGTCCCGTTTGGGCAGCCGCGCGTATTCAGAATGTGGAGGGGTCGCCTATTCCCGCGGGGCTGAGCGCGGAACAGATTGACAAGGCCATGAAAGCCGGCGGCGCCACCCGGGGCTGGATAGTGAAATCTATGGGTGCCGGTCACCTGGAGGCTACCATATTTGTCCGCTCGCACATGGCTCAGGTAGACATTCGATATGCTGACGGCAGCTACTCGATTACCTACAAAGACAGCCAGAACCTGGGTTATGCCAACGGAAAGATTCACCGTAACTACAACAAATGGGTGCAGAACCTGAATATGGACATTCAGCGGGCGTTTGCGATGTTGTAACCGGCCGGTGCGCTGCGGGTTCTATCAAGACGCTGAGGGCTCTTTTTCTAAGACGCTGAGGGCTCTATTAAGACGCTGAAGGCTCTTTATTTAAGACGCTGAGGGCTCTATTTAAGACGCTGAAGGCTCTTTGTTAAGACGCTGAAGGCTCTTTATTTAAGACGCTGAAGGCTCTTTATTTAAGACGCTGAGGGCTCCTGATAAATCGATCTTTCGTTGGGGGTTTCTTCGGTGATTTTGCGGCCCAGGGCGGGGAAGGTGGGAATGTCCTGATCCGCCAGGGGTGCCATATAGTTTTTTCTGGCCAAAGCGGCTTCGATATACGGGGCAAGTTCAGCTTGTTTGGCTGCCTCCCGTTCTGCTTCTTGAGCCTTAAATTCGGGCATCACTTCAGCGGCAAATAATTCCAACGAGTGACAAATGTCCTCGTGTTTGTTGTTGCCTGCTTGTTGGATAAAGGTCACCTGGTCCACGCCCACGTCCGCAAATTTGCGTAAATGACCACGCAGATCCTCCGGTGTGCCAATGCCGCCGGCACTGCCGCTCAGCGCGTTGTTGTAGTTGGTATCTTCCGGGGTGAACTGGTGGCGGGCGGCTTGAAAGTTGTCCCACAGATTGGTGCGGCCGGGTTTGTGTTCGCCAAATCCATACAGGCTGCCCAGGGCGTAACCAAAAAACTCAAACCCCTCCAGGCCGTTGCGAATGGCCAGTTCCCGGTCCTCGTGGCAGGAGAAGCTGGAGACCATACAGATATTGGCGTTGACCGCGTGGCCAATGGGGACACAGGCATCACTCTTAATGATGCTGTAGTACTCTTCCACCCAGTCCCTGGCTTCCAACGGATCTATAAAGGCGAAAGTCAGGGCGCCCATACCCAGACGCGCAGCCATGCGGATGGTCTCCCGCTGGGAGCAGGCCACCCACAGGGGTGGGTGCGGTTTCTGCACCGGTTTGGGCACCAGATTTCGGCAGGGCATGGAAAAGTACTTGCCCTGGTATCCCGGATAAGGGTCCATGGCCAGGATGTTGGCAATTTGCTCCGTGGCTTCCAGGTAAATGGCCCGCTTCTCTTCCGGTTTGATCCCAAAACCACCCAGTTCTAATTCCGCTGACGATTCACCGGTGCCAAAGTCCACCCGGCCGTTGGATACCAGGTCCAGGGTGGCAATCACCTCAGCGGTGCGCGCCGGATGATTGTATTGGGGAATGACCTGGCGGATACCCTGGCCCAAGCGAATATTTTTGGTACGCTGGGAGCAGGCGGCAAGGAAAACCTCAGGAGCGGAGGAGTGGGAATATTCTTCCAGGAAGTGATGTTCCACTTCCCAGGCATAGTCGATGCCTAACTCGTCCGCAAGTTGCACCTGATCCAGGGCTTCGTTAAACAAGCGCTGTTCGTCACCTTCCTGCCAGGGTCTGGGTAGTTGATGTTCGTAAAAGATGCCAAATTTCATACCATTCTCCTCACTCTTGCCTTAAGCCTACCTGGTCAAATTGTGAGTGGCTACCCACCCATAGGAAGCTGTATCGGTTAGGTTGACGCTGTGTTTTGGAGTGGTAACGCTGTGCTTTGGAGTGGTATAGGTAGATCATGTGTTTTGAAGTCTTATATGCGGAACAGCCCGAGGTACCTTCAGCAGACCGCCTGGTGGTGGGCCTGGTGCAGAGTGCGCCGGTCTGGCTGGATCGGCAAGCCACCTTGGGCAAGGTGTGCCGGCTGGTGGAACAGGCCGGCGGACTGGGCTGCCAGTTGGTGGTATTCGGCGAAGCCCTGGTCCCCGGTTACCCCTTTTGGCTGGAAACTACCGGCGGTGCCCGATTTAACGATACCCTGCAAAAAAGCCTGTACGCCAGCTATCTGGAACAGGGGGTTGATATTGCCGCCGGGCATCTGGACCCGGTGTGCGAAGTGGCCCGGCGGCATGGGGTAGCGGTTTATCTTGGGGTGGTTGAACGGGCCGCGGACCGGGGCGGCCACAGCCTTTATGCCACCCTGGTGTGTATCAGCGCGGGTGGTGTGATTGCCTCCACCCACCGAAAACTGCAGCCCACGTATGAAGAGCGCCTGGTCTGGGCACCCGGTGACGGTCATGGTCTGGTGGTGCACGAATTGGAGCGTTTTCGGGTTGGTGGGCTTAACTGCTGGGAAAACTGGATGCCGATGGCGCGCATGGCACTGTATGGACAGGGAGAAGATTTACATGTCAGTGTCTGGCCGGGCAGTTTGCGCAATACGGCGGACATCGCCCAATTTATCGCCAGAGAATGCCGCGGCTACGTCATTGCGGTTTCCAACCTGTTCCGTGCCGGCGACATACCAGCAGACTTTGTGGCCCGGGAGCAGATGCTGGAGGCCGCAAGTGTTCCCATTCTGGCTAATGGAGGCAGTACCGTTGTGAGCCCGGATGGGACATTTCTAGTGCCGCCCCAGGTAGACACTGAGGTGCTGATTGTCGCCACCCTGAACCATGCCCGGGTGCGTGAAGAGCGCCAGAATTTTGATCTGGCCGGGCATTATTCCCGGCCGGACGTTTTACAACTGTCTGTGGACCGCCAGCGTCAAAGCAGCGTTAAACTTTTGAACCCCGGCGGCACCCCGGCTTAGAACTGGCCGCGCTTGGGTTTTTGCCAGCGGCTGGCATATTCGATGCTGGGTGGTGCCGCGGTGGAAATCACTTTATCCCCCCGCTTGGGCCGGCCGCTGCTGCTGGTCAGGTTGCCGATACTGAATTTTTCCTGGGCCTGACTCACCCGCACCTGACCAATTTCCGAATCACTGCTGCCGAGGCTGATGCCGGTTTCCGGGTCGATCAGTTCTTCCCCCTTGGACATCACCCGCAACACATCACCCACGGCCACCGCATCGGAGCCGATGTTCAGCCAGATCTTATTTCCTTCGGTTTTGATGATCGAGCCGCTGGCCGGGGCAGCGCCGATTTCTTTAACAAGCTCATAAACACCCTTGTTGATTCCGGAAATCACCGCCTGGCCAATTGGGGTTTTGGCATAGTTCGAGAAAAAACCGCCCATGGCGCCGCCGCCGGTGAAGGCAGCACCACCCACGGTGAGGCCGGACTCTTTGATGACGGATTCAATTTGTTTGGTATACATGACCTCAGATGTTTCCGCGTCGATCAACCGGAAGTTCATGCCAACCCGGCCTCTGGAGTTTTTTAAACCCAGGCCGCCCAGGACGGGTAGCCGGTTTGTAACGAGTCCGCCAACGCCGCTGTTCGTGCCGGAGGTTTTGGCTTCGTAGTCGGTGACCACAACCTGGACCAGATATTGCGCACCCAGCACGTTGCCGGTTCTTGCCCCGGAGGGTTTGGCCACGCGTCCGGAAGAGGCCAGATCCTGTTCCTGCAGAACCTGATCAAGAACCTGCCTTTCGATCAGGCGGAATCTGCCCGTGCGGTTCATCACATCGGTAACAATGGCCTCAATGCCGTTGACCGGCACCTGATCTGCATTGTCGTAGCTCCAGGAATAACTTTGTCCACCCGGGCCGCTGAAGCTATAAGAAGAAGAACTGCTGTTGTTATCCACTTCCAGCACCGCAACCCGGGATTTGGCTCCGGCATAGGCACCCCATTCAACGTTCAGCAGGTACTTGGCATCAATTCGGTCTATGCGCTCGGGCAGAGGTATTTTTGCTTTGTCGCTGGCGGCATACGCCAGATAGTCTGCATTTACCAGGGTAGTGATTAGGCTTGCCACAACTCCTATGGCCAGGCTGACTGTTGTCTTCCGCATGATGTGCTCCCCACTATTTATTTGCTTGCTGTTTGCTTGCTGTTTGCTTGCTGTTTGCTTGGTTTATTTTAATTGGTATTTATTTTTGGGTTGGTGTCTGATTTTAACGTGCTGTTCGATTTTAAACCGTAATATCCGTTTTAGCTGATGTTGATTCTACCCTATTTAAACAAATCAACCGGGTGTGCTCTAGCTCTGTCCTATCGGTCCCCTGACAGCTTGCCCGGATTGGAGTATCGTCTGGGGCATAAGAGTCTGGCCAAAGGGAGTGATGCAATGACTGAGGACAACCACACGGACCACGATAAGACCGAATACCAGCCTCCCGCAGGGGACGAAACCAAGGTTTCCCGGACCAAGACCATCGGCAAGTACGACATTGTTTCCGAGCTGGGACGGGGCGGCATGGGGGTGGTCTACAAAGCCTGGGAAGACAGCCTGCAACGTTATGTGGCGCTGAAGATGCTGGGTGATCAGCTCACGGATGACGAAACCCTGGTAGAGCGTTTTCTCCGCGAGGCCAGGGCGGTTGCCGACCTGAATCATCCCAACATTGTCCAGGTTTTTGCCGTGGACATGTTTGACAACCGGCCTTACTTCGCCATGGAATATGTCGAAGGGGAGTCGCTCAAACAGAAAATACACTCAGCCCCGGGCATGAAGCCGGTCCAAGCTGCCGAATTGATCCGCGAGGCAGCTATCGGCCTGGCGGCGGCCCATGCCAAAGACGTGGTCCACCGGGACATTAAGCCGGACAACATCATGATTACCAAACATGGTGGGGTAAAGGTGGTGGACTTTGGCATTGCCAAGGTTGACGGAGGAGACCACACCCTCACCGCAACCGGGGTCATGGTCGGCACACCTAACTACATCTCGCCGGAAGTTTGTCTGGGGCAAAAGGTGGATGCACGCTCGGATATTTTCTCCCTGGGTATCGTTTTTTACGAGATGCTGGCGGGCAAGACCCCTTTTCAAGCCAACAGCCCCATCGAATTGATGAGTGCGGTGGTCAAGGCGGATATTCCGGACATTACCTTTGTCAATCCGGAAGTAGACAACACGGTAAAACAAATCCTCAGCAAAATGTTAAGCAAGGACCGGGCACACCGTTATCAGTCTTGTGAGGACATTGTTAAGGATCTTGATGCGTACTTGCGTGGTCAGCAGACGGCAAGTGGGGCGACCCTGGTGATGAATCCTCCGCAAGATCAGACCGCCACCCTGCAAGTTGCCAGACCCTCCGGGACCAAATCGGGTGCACCATTGGTTTGGGCGCTGGCGCTGCTGCTGCTTGCCGGCGCGGCAACCGCAGGCTGGATATATGTTGAACCCGGCACCGAAGGGTGGCAGGGGCGACTGGCCGCCGCGGTGCCCTTTGTGGATTTTGGCCTGGAGCCGGATCAGCAACAGGCGGGTCAAGCCGCGCTTGATGGCCCGGTGTCCCCGGGGGCAGGTGATACCACTGAAATTAATGCTGCCGCATACACCAAGGATGCCACTGACGGCGACTATCTTGATCAGCAGATGGTTGATGACCTTATTGCTGAAGATGTTGCCGTGGCGGCTACCGGGACGGCAACAGACGTTGACCTGGTGCAATTAGGCGCGCGGACCGGTGCAGTTGCGGATGAGACGAGCGGGACGGTTGCACCCGGGTCTCAAAGCGGTTCCACAATGCCGGCTGCATCATCCGGGTTTGCGGACAGTGGCCGTGAAGTTGTAGCGGTAGCCAATACCTCGGTAACGGTGGCGTTGAATACCCGGCCGGATAGTCTCATGCCGGTGGAACCGGCTAAACCGGCAATAACGGATGAGCCATCCCCTGCACCTTCAGCACCGCCGGCCCCGGCAGGCCAGCCCCAGTTAGTGGTGGTTGCCCTGGGTGACCCGGCAATCACCAGGGTCATTGGAAGTGTGCTGGAAAACGCGTTGATGTCTGCAGAATACGAGGTGCTTGATGAGGCACTCTTTGAACAGAATCTGGGTGGGAACCTGGCCTCGGTGGGCCGGGCGGTCAGTGCCAATGGCGGCAACATATTGGTTTACGCTGACGTTCAACAAGCGGGTCAACGGGAACTGAAGTTTTATGACCGAACCGAGTGGCAGACCATCGCCAACTTGCAGGTCCAGGTACTGGCCCTGGAAGGCAAGAAGAAAATCGGCGCACCCTGGTCAGCACAAATGGAATATGTCCCGCTCAATGCCGCGGCAACGGCGGAAGAAGTGTCCACCCCAATTGCCGCTGAGCTGGTTGAGCGTTTGCAGGCTTATACCGATAATTTGTAGATGATCTGTCAGTTGAGCAGGTCCGAGGCGGAGGCAGGTACCCGGTTGTAAAACTGTTGCGGGCAGCAATGGCTGGGGATGTTGGGGTTAGCCTGAGTCTTGCACCCTCGGGTCGTGAATACCCAGGGCCCGGTAGAGTTCAAAGCCAAGGACTTTTTTTAACGGCTTGGGCAGTTGGCGGGCCAAAGCCGGCGGCACGTCCAGGTATTGGTTTTCTTCCTGCCGCAACCAGCCCAGGGAGTACGTGAGAATAATACCGTATCTCCACATTTCAGAAACGTTAGATCCGGCGCCGTGTAAGGTGCCCCCCAACCAGACCAGCATCGACCCCGCGGGCATTTCCGCTGCAATTACTTCGTTTGCCTCAGGCTTGCGGTCTTCGGGCCAGCGATGACTGCCGGGTACGACCAGGGTGCCGCCGTTTGCCCGGGTGAAGTCCGTCACCGCCCACATGGTGGCCACAATCAGGGTAGGCCGGGGGACCGCAAAGTAGGTATAGGAGTCCTCTTCGCGGTGCAAAATCTGTTCCCGCGCGCCCGGGCCCACTTCCAGGGCGGCGCTGACATGGAGCTGGTGATCGGTACAATTAGGTCCAAGATGATGTTTGCACAGACCGTCCACCACCGGATCCAGAATCAATTTGTGTGTTGCCGGAGAGCGGGCCACCAGGGCCGTCACCCGGCGGGTGTGTCCCGGATAAAATTCTTCATCCGGCACGCTGTTGGCCACTTCGGCCGCCGCCATGTGGGGTGACATTTCGTCTTTGATTTGTTGTGCGGTTGTGGCATCCAGGATGTTGTGGACCACCAGGCAGCCGGCATCCCCCAGTTTGTCCGCCAACCCGGATATATCATCTCCGGCATCAGCTTCGGGAATTTTTGCCACTGTATCCGTCACGTCTAACGTCCGCTTGATGCTGAATGGGTCTTGGCATTTGCCCGGCTGATCCTTTGTGGCGTATCCCCAACATATCTCAGCGTGGTGAAACCGAAGAACATTTCGTGTTTGGTCTGCAAACCGAAGTGCACCGGTTTTGACGGATCCGGATTACTGGGGTTCTGCGCGGAATTATCCATGGCACCCTTGGCAATCAGGCGCGTGCCGGCGGGCAGGAACAAAGGTTCTTTAAGCCGGTAGTTGAATTGCCAGTTGAAATTGTACTTGGGCACCGACAGCAGAATTTCGCGGGTGCCGTCGGGGTATTCAGCGGTGTAGTTCATATACTTGCCGCGAAAGTGCATATGCGGATTCATCTCGTATAGATAAGCATCACGTTCGATCAGTTGTTCACCCTGCAACCGGTATTCCTTGGCATGTGGAGGCACCAGAAAGCGGCGTTGGCCGGCAACACCACCGGACATCACATAGGCCGGCGGTTCATCGTACAGGTACAGGCCAATTTCCGTTTCATCAACGGTGGCCTTGCCCGAGGTGGTGTAGTGCATCTGCAATAACAGGTTCGACCCCTTGGTCAGGAGCCGGCCGCTGTTGTCTCTGAATTCGTCCGGCTGTCTGCCCGGTGCAAAACCGCCCACACTTTCACCACGCGCCGCACCGGTTTCCCTGCCGCGGACACTTTTGTCCGCCGGACTGGAAACATAGGCGATAACGTGGTGCAAAACCTGACGATCCCCGGGCACAAACTCCATGGCGCGTACCCATACGTCTTTGTCCAGATTGAGTTCCACGGGTATATAACGGTAATCAATTACCCCGGTTGCGGGGATCTCCTGGGCGGGCACCTTAAAGGTCATGTCAGGTTCGCCCAGGCTGAACCTGGCGGTGCTGAAGGTCAGTTGTGTCAGTGGATCGGTCTGGCCGGCATCAGCCGGTGCGCCCCGGTCAATCCAGTGTACCAGTGTTTGCAGTTCCGCTGTGGACAGGCCGGCGGCATCTTCAATTTCTTTGCCCACATGGGGGTCTGTTTGTCCGGGCGGCATACGCCGGGTCAGCAGCACTTCGCGCATCATGGCGGACCAACCCTGTACCATGGTGTGGCTGGACATTGCCCAGGGGGCAATGCCGCCATCCCGGTGACAGGTAACACAGTGGGTTTTTAAGATGGGTACAATATCAGCGCCGTAGGTGGCTTGTCCCGGATCGGCAAAGGTGATGGCCGGCCCGGAAGGTTTGTGTTGTGTATCCGGAACGGGTCGCGGCTGCCCAGTTTGCTGGCTTGTCATCGCCACCAGGGCTGCTTCAACCTCCGGCAGTTGATCGATGGTGCCGCGGAAGGTCACATGCCGACCCCTGGGGTTGATCAGGACAATCTGGCCGATATGGGACAAACCCAATCCCGCCGTCACCAACTGTGTTTCGTCCATGAGAATGGGCAGGCTGATGCCTTGGGATTTTGCCGCCTTAACCAGTGTGCCTCGATCCCCTTCACCGGTTCCGTTGAGGAGATAAAACACCACGTCTTGATCAACAAAACGTTCTGTTAAACCCTGGAAGGCTCTGATTTGCGCCTGTGTATAGGGTGCCATGCTGCTCTGGGCCAAAATGACAACCGCCTGTTGATCCCCAAAATAGCTCAGTTGATGGAATTTCCCCTGATGGTCGAGCAGGGCAAAATCGCTGACGCTTGGGCTGATGTTTGCAGAGAAAGACGGAAATGAGTAGACCAGGCTGCAGATCAGAGCGAGATTGGATAATGTGTATTTCATAACCCTACATGCTGTGAACGTTTGCCGGACTTTAGCATATTTTGGTGAAGCCGGATCCATGGGGAGATTGCTTTGGGAGAGGGAAGAGATAATTTGATGACCCGGCTGTTGGATGCCCTGGTGGCAAAACGGTATGTGTTTGGGCTGTTTGGTGTGTTGATGGCAGGTCTTGGGGCCTGGGGCCTGAATTACACAACAATGGAGTCCGGTTATAACGCCATTCTCAGCGAGGACGATCCCTACCGGGCGGAAGTGGAGCAAGCCAGGAGAGATTTTCCGCCCAGCACAAACGTATTGTTTGTCTTTGAGTCCAACATCGACGTGTTTAACTTTCCCACTTTGCGCGCCATGGATGAGCTGACCAACCGGTACAGCGAAATTGATGGTGCCATTGCGGTGGGTTCACTGATGAACCGGCGTTTGAATGCGGTTGATGCCCAACGTTTTGACCGTGACTATCTGATACCCGCTCTGGATACGCTGACAGCAGCAGACCTGCCCGGGCTTAAACGCCTTTCTCTTCAGGATGAGGACCTGACAAAAAGTTTGTTGGCCCCCAAGGGAGATATGGCGCTTGCGGTGGTTAAATACAGGGTGGCGGACGAGCAGGCGGCCCGTCTGGATGTGGCAAGATCGGTGATCAGGCTGCGCGATGATCTCAGGCAGGCTTATCCGGGCGTTGATATCTATGTTCTGGGCGGGGTGCTGTTTGAGCTGGACGGCTACCGGGCGCAGATCAGGGATTCCCAGGTACTGTTTCCGGTGACTATTGCCATCGGCATTGTGCTGTTGTGGTTCTGTCTGAAGTCTTTTACTTATGCGCTGGCGCTTTTTGTGGTTGCCTTTGTGGCCGTGGCGGTGGCAACAGGAAGTTATGGATGGGCCGGTATATCCTTTAATCAGATCTCCACCCTGGGCCCAATTGTGGTGCTGGTTATTGCCATTGCCCACGGTATTCACATCGTTTCGGTTTATGCCCAGGGATTACATGAGGGGATGGATAAGCTTGTCGCCATGGGCCACAGCCTTGCGGTCAATATCCAGCCGGTGACCCTGGCCACCATCACCACCTCCATGGGTTTTTTGAGCCTGAACTACGCATCTTCCCCAGGCATATACGGCTTTGGAAATATTGTTGCCCTGGGAACCTGGTGGGCTTATTTGTTTACGTTGGTGCTGCTGCCCACCATCATATTGTGGCTGCCCATTAACCGGGTGCCCAAACCTCTGGGGGTGCAGGGTTTTATCCGCGAGGTGACCAGCCTGGTTCTGGCGCGTCCGGGGCGTCTGCTGGTGTTTGGCGCTGTCCTGGTTGTGACAACGCTGTTGTTGCTGCCGTTGAACAAACTGGACTTTAACCGGTATAGCTTTGTCGACAAAGAATCCGATTTCCACTATGTCATGTCCGCGCTGCGGGAAAAGATCGGCAATGATCAATCCCTGGTGTACAGCATATCCGCCGGTGAGTACTACGGTATTACCGAACTCGAATTTTTACGGGTGGTTGATGAATTTTCGTTGTGGCTGGAAGCACAACCGGATACCAGCTTTGTCACCAGCTATACGGATTTGCTGCGGGCGCTTAACAAATCGGAACACGATGATGACGAAGCGTGGAATATCCTGCCGGAAGACAAGCTGCAGATTATTGACTATCTGGTGGGTTATCAGCTTATTCAGGAGATTGAGCCGAATCTTGAGCCCATTTTTAACGCCGACTACTCAGCGGTACGTTTGCTGGTGGGGACGTCTAATTTAACCAACGGCCAACTGATTGATCTGAGCGAGCGCATAGATACCTGGGTTGCCGACCACGTTCCGACCAGCTACGAAGTCCTGCACGGGGACAATTTTATTCTCTTTGCCCGGCAGGATCGGGCCATTACCCTGGAGCTGGCCAAGGGTTTTAGCCTCAGCTTTGTACTCATCACGCTTACCCTGATTATTGGTCTTAAAAGCTGGCGGTATGGTTTGCTCAGTATCATGCCCAATCTTTTTCCGGCCACCATTGTATTTGGCTTTTGGGGACTATTTGTCGGTGAACTCAGCCCCTACATACTGATGTTGTTTTCCATCAGCATCGGCATTGTGGTCGATGACTCGGTGCACATCCTCAGCAAGTACATCAGCGCCAGGCGGGAAGGCCAACCACCCCGCGAAGCGGTACGCTACTCCCTGGACAAGGCCGGTTCTGCCATCACCATTACCACTCTGGCGCTGGCGGTGGGTACCTTTGTTCTGGTGCTGTCCAACACCTTTCACTTCCAGAATGTGGCTCTGTTGCTGACCCCCATTGTGCTGGTTGCGCTGTTGCTGGACCTGTTTTGTTTGCCCCCGCTGCTGGTGAAGTTTGATGAGTGGCGCAGCATGCCTGTCAGGCGGCGCTGACAATTTGCTGAAGCCCAAGCCCGGTGCGCAGGATTGGTTTGATGACTGGCGTCAGGGTGCCGGAATCGCGTGGCCAATCATGCGATTGCCTTCGAAGACGGCGCGGTCCATCACATTGGTGTCGTCGATAAAAACAAAATCAAGGACTTTGTTTTCGTTACCGTCCCGGTGCAGCATAACAATAAACATTTCGCCGGTTTCAAGGCCTTTGTGAACCTTGATGTCAACATCTTTATTTATGCCGTCGGTGAGGTAGGTTGCCGCAACATATTTGTCACCGTTGGGTGCCCCGTTTTCGAACGGGTGAATAACAAGCCAGCCGTTGCCGTTGATGTTTACTTCGGAAAACGTGAGGGTACCTTCGCGCCGGGAGACGTCATCAACAACAATCCAATTTTTTTCTCCATTGCCCATGGTGATCCGGGGTCTTTCATCCACCCCCTCCTTTGCCTGGACCTGGGTGGTCAACGTCAGGGCCAGGACCGGGATCGATAGAAAGTGTGCGGTGCGAAACATGGTGTCCCCCTGGGTGCTGCCAATTGCACCGGGAAATATATGCCATGCCCCGCTGGAAGGCCAGTAATTGTCGGCTGGGCGCTCGCGGGTTAATCTGCGGCTTTGATTAACGGGAGAGATCATGCCTGACTTGCACAAAAACCTGGCCGGGCTCCGCGCCGGGATGTTGCTTCTTGGCGGCGTCGCGGCGGTGGGGGGCTGTGCCACGGACCCCAAACCCGGGCAGGCCCCCGTTCAAGCCTCGGTTGATCAGGCTGCAACGGATACGGCCCTGGTCCTGGCCAGACAGATTCATGAGCGGGTGCTGGTGCTGGATGCACATGTTGACGTGGTACCCCTGGGGGAAACATCACGTTACGGGGACCCGGATGGCTCATCCAAAGTGACCCCGGCAAAGCTTCGTCAGGGTGGGGTCGACGCGGTTGTTTTGGCCGCCGCTGTTGGATCCGGTCCAAGGACCCCCGAGGGTGATGCCCAGGCGCGGGCAGTTGCAGATGCGGAAATTGCCGCTGTGGTGGAAATGGCGGATGCCAATGACGATATGGTTATGGTGCAATCCGTGGCAGATCTTACCCGGGCCCATGACCAGGGCAAAATATCCCTGATGTTGGGTTTGCAGAATGCCAGAATTTTGCAGGCTGATGTTGATCAGATAGACAACCTTCACCGGGTGGGGGTGCGGGTTTATGCGCTAACCCATCTTGGGCATAACGACTTTGCGGATTCGTCCCGTCCGGTCTACGACGGTCATACCGGTGAATATGAACCGGCGGCGGAACACGGCGGTCTGTCGGCTCTCGGACAGCGTGCCATTGCCCGGATAAATGCGCTGGGTGGCCTGGTGGACGTCTCCCAATTGTCCAAGGCAGCAACCCTGCAGGCGGTTGAATTGTCAAAATCACCGGTAATTGCGAGCCATTCCAACGTCAGAGCCTTGTCCGACGTTACGCGTAATCTTTCTGATGAAGAAATAGATGCTATTGCCGGGGCCGGCGGTGTGATCCATGTTGCCGCCTTCACCGCGTATCTGTTGAACTTTTCCGATCCGCAACTGGTGGCGGCCATTAAGGCCATACGGCGTGAGGCCGGGGTGGATGAACAATATACCTACCCCTACGAGTTGTATTGGGAGATAGATGATCCGGATGCCCAGAGAGAATTTTTAACCCGCATGCGTACCTTGTTGGGACCGGCAACCATAGACCTGTTGGTAGACCACGTGGACTACCTGGTTAAACGGGTGGGGATTGATCATGTGGGTTTAAGTACGGACTTTAATCACGGCGGCGGCATCCAGGGTTTTGTGAATGCCGGCGAAGCATTGAATGTCACCCTGGGTCTGGTGCGCCGGGGTTATTCCGCTGAGCACATTGAAAAGATATGGAGCGGCAACTTCCTGCGCGTCCTGGGCCAGGCAGAAGCGCATGCCGGGGCATCAGATTGAATCCTTAATGTTACTGTTGTCCGCAATGGTTGCACCCCCCTGCTTGTAAGAGGCGCGGCGTTCGGCACTCCACTTGTCCACTTCATCCTTGGGTACCCCGTAAGCCAGCCCCCGTTCCACCGCGGGACGGGCGCGTACCCGTTCAACCCATTCCAGCACCCGGGGCCTGGTGGTGATGTCCACCTTGCTCCACTTATATCCCCTTATCCAGGGATAGGCGGCAATGTCCGCCACGGTAAAGGTTGACCCGCAGATCCAAGGATTGTCACCCAGCTTACGGTCCAGGACTGCAACCAGGCGGAGGGCTTCGTTGCCAAAACGTTCCAGCGGATGTTGCTTGTGTGCTTCGGGTATGTCGTCCATATAGCGTGTGTAGCTGAGCTTGTTGCCGAAGATGGGCCCAATGTTGGCAGCCTGCCAATATAACCAGGGCAGCACCTGCCAACGGATGTGATCGTTGGGCAGCAGGGACGTCGGGTATTTTTCCCCCAGGTATTGAAGAATGGCGCAGCTTTCGGGAATGTCCACATCACCGTCGCGAAGCACCGGTATTTTTTGATTGGGATTTCTTTCGGTGAAGTCCGCGGCAAACTGTTCACCTTTGCCCAAGTTGATATTGCGCACGGTGACGTGGCTCATGTCGATGCCGGCTTCAACCAGTTCCTCCAGCATAATCGTGACTTTCCAGCCGTTTGGCGTTGGTGATGTCCAAAGTTCCATATCCTGCGCACCCTGTAAGTGTGTAATTTTGTTGCTGTCGTTTGTTTAACACCGGGACTGGTAATTGTAAATGTCATTGGGCTGGCATATAACTGCGGATCGAATAAAACAACAGGACACACGATGAGCACCCTTCATTTGCTTGCTGAAGAATTGCATTCCATTCGAGAGGACTTTCCGGTCCTGAATTTCAGCGTGGAAGGCATGCCCAAACTGCGCGAGCTTATGGCGCAGAGGGTAATCATGGGGGATGCCGAAAAAGCCGGGGTAATTCGCCGGGAGATTACCGTGCCCAGTGCCTTTGGCCCGGATGTACGGTGCCTGATGTACCGCCCGGAAGCCGCTGCCGGCACGCTGGCGGGTTATCTGCATATTCACGGTGGGGGATACGTTATCGGTTCGGTGGAATCGAGTGATGCGGCGAATGTACTGTTGGCCGCCAAGCTGGGTATTGTGATTGTTTCAGTGGATTACCGGCTGGCCCCGGAACATCCCATTCCGGCTCCCCTGGATGATTGTTACGCCGGTCTGGCATGGCTGTTTGAGAATGCGGGGGACTTAGGCGTGGATACCCGCCGCATCGGCGTCGGCGGTGAAAGTGCCGGGGGTGGTCTGGCGGCAGCATTGGCCATTCGGGCCCGCGACGCTGGAGAATATCAAATTTGCCATCAACACCTGACTTATCCGATGTTGGATAACCGAACCGGCACGGCGGACAACCCCGGGGACCCGCTGACCGGCGAATTTGTATGGCAGCGGCAACACAACCAATTTGGTTGGAGCAGTTACCTGGGTTCCGCACCGGCCCAGGCGCCTCAGGTTCCCGCTCGGGTGGACAGTGTTGAGGGTTTGCCGTCAACCTGGATGCTGACCGCCCAACTTGATCTGTTCCGCGATGAAAACATCGAATACGCTCAGCGTTTGATGCGGGCGGGGATCTCTACCGATCTGCTGGTCTATCCCGGCGCCTGTCACGGTTTTCAGTTTGTGCTGAACACCAGGATTGGGGCGCGCTATGCGGCAGATCACCGCGCCGGCTTGGCCGCCGGCCTTGGTCTATCCGCGGCGTAAGCCGGGGCACGGCTGATTGCCGCATCCGGAACGTCAAAGGGAAAAGGTTTGGTCAAATAAAGGCCTGGTCAAATATTGGAGATTGGGCTGATCTTTGATTTGCCAGCCCTCCACGGATCAAACCCCGAGCAGATAATAGCCGGCTGCTCGAACCCGGATTAAGTCATGTTTGCCAATTTACCGCCAAGGGTCTGCAGGGCTTTCTTGTTGGCGTTTTTTATGGCTTCCATGGACGGCGGCTCGATGCTGATATCCCCAAGTTCCGCCAGAACCACGTGGATATCATCATGTCCCTGCACAGTGCTCATGGTGTTCAGCCATTCCTGAACCCTGGGAAAGGGAGAAAAGTCGTACACGTTGGTGAACTCCGGGCGCAGTTGGCCAATTTCGACGTAGGCGGCAAAGTCAGCCAGGCTGAGTTGTTCGCCGGTGAGATACGGATTGCCGGCAAGCCAGTGTTGATCTAATGCCTTTAACGCCTTGGTCAGGGTATTTTTGGCGGACTGTTGCATGGCTTCCGGTATATTCAGGTCCTTGCGTATTTTGGGTGCCACCAGACCCAGGGAGGCGTCCCGGACATTGCGGTGATGAAAGTTTAAATACCAGTCCACCCGGCCACGTTGTTGGGGGTCTTCGGGATAAACGTCGGTCCACCCGTACTTGTTGCACAGGTAACACATGATGGCGTGGGCTTCGGCAAGGACAAAACCGGTATCGGGCTCTTCGATAGTGGGTATGGTACCGGCAGGGTTTTTGGCCAGAAAATCAGGATGACGGCTGCCGTTGTCCCCCTTGGAGCCCGGATTTGTCAGCACCATGTCAAAAGGTGTTTGTTTATATAACATAAGCCACATCACCGCCCTCACCGGTTGGGAAAACGGGACGCCGTAAATTTTAAGCAAGGGGTTGGCCGGTTCGGAAGTACTCATGTAAATTTCCTGGGTTAAGCGGGTGAATCAACTGCCGGTGCCAAAGGCTATTACCTGAGATGCCTAAGACAGGGCAGGGTACCCGCTAAATTGTACCCTTTCGGCAGCCCATGGCGTGAGTAGATTATGCAACCAGTTGTGATGGCCATATGCGGTGGCAGCGGTTCGGGTAAGAGCACTTTGGCGAGCCACCTGCTGCAGCGCCTGGGTGCGCACCGGTGTGCCGTTATCCGGCAGGACAACTACTACCGCCATCACGAGGATCCCAACGGGGTGAATTTTGATCACCCCGGCGCCTTGGATTTTGAGCTGCTCACCGGGCATCTTATGGCGTTAAAGGAGGGGCGGAGTGTGGACATGCCCAGCTACAGCTTTCATACCCACCAGCGTCAGGGGCCGGGTATTACCATTGCCCCACACCCGCTGATTTTACTTGAAGGCACGCTAATCCTGAGTGATCGCAACACAAGAAAGGTGTTGGATGATTCGCTGTACTTGCTGTGCAGGCAGGGTTTGCGTTGGTCCCGGCGGTTGCGGCGTGATGTTGTGGAACGCGGCCGAAAAGAGCCCGCGGTTTTAGAACAACTGGAAAGGGAAGTTGAACCCATGCATCTGCGCTATGTTGAGCCCAGCCGGGTCTGGGCGTCCCACGTAGTCAGCCAGGAGGCGCTTGGGCAGGAACTCAACGGGCAAAGTACAGGTTTGCTGGCGCTGTGCCGCCGCTGGTTAGGCGGGGATCAGCCCCGTGCTGATACTGATTACGTTTGAGGTAATTGTTAATCACGCCCGGGTGGGTAAGCTTGCCTTAAACAAATACGGAGAATGTCATGGCAGGTCTGTTTTTATGCCTCGCGGTGGTGGGCGCAATTGTCCCCTACGTGTTTTTTATCGACTTTTTTGCGGCAGAAGGTCTGACCGGCGACTTTGTGGGCAGCTTGTTTGCCAACGGCGCCGCCGGGGGTTTTACCGCGGATTTGCTGATTACTTCCTTAGCTTTCTGGGTTTATCTGTGGCACAGCAAGGTGGAACGGCTGTGGATGTACATCCTGATCAACCTGACCATTGGCCTGTCCTGCGCACTGCCCCTGTATCTTTATTTTGCCCTCCGGGATAAGCCGGCACAAAGCCGGGTTGCGGCCTGACACGCTTTAAACGTTAACTGCGTAAAACCGGGTCCGGCTCCGCGTTAGCCACCCGGTTGTCCCAGGCTGGTTGCTAAATCTGGCCTGACGAATCCCGAACTGTTCCGGCATGGGTTTTCCAACCCTTGCGGGTGCCGACGTGTTTGGGAACACATAGCTTTTTCACCGTCCACTGCCTATCATGCTGGGCTTTTCACGCTGATCTTCAGCGGGTATTGGAAGGACAACGCGGATGAGTCAACAGACCAAAATTCTTCTTGAAGAGCATGAGATGCCCAGGCGGTGGTACAACATTGTGCCGGATTTGCCGGAACCGCCGCCACCGCCGCTGCACCCGGGCACGCACCAACCCGCGGTGGCTGAAGACTTTGCTGCTTTGTTCCCCAAGGCGCTGATTGCCCAGGAGATGTCCCAGGAGCGTTATATCGATATCCCGGACCAAATTCTGGAAGTTTATCGTCTGTGGCGCCCCAGTCCCCTGTTCCGGGCCCACCGGTTGGAAAAGCTCCTCGATACCCCGGCAAAAATCTATTACAAATACGAAGGTGTCAGCCCGGCGGGTTCCCACAAGCCCAATACCGCGGTGCCCCAGGTTTTTTATAACGCCCAGGAAGGTATCCGCAAACTGACCACAGAAACCGGTGCCGGCCAGTGGGGCAGTTCGCTGGCCTTCGCCTGCGCGCAATTTGGTCTGGAGTGCGAAATCTGGCAGGTTGCGGCTTCCTATCGCGCAAAACCCTACCGGCGCACGATGATGGAAGTCTGGGGCGGCAAGGTACACCCCAGCCCCTCACAGGTCACCGCTTACGGGCGCGAACTGCTGGCACAAGATCCGCAACATCCGGGATCCCTGGGTATTGCCATTTCAGAAGCGGTTATGGAAGCTGTTGAAGATCCTCAAACCCGTTATGCCCTGGGCAGTGTGTTGAATCACGTGCTGCTGCACCAGACCATTATTGGTGAGGAAGCCTTACTCCAGTTGGCCAAGGTGGGGGATACCCCGGATGTGCTGGTTGGCTGCACGGGTGGAGGTTCAAACTTTGGCGGTCTGGCCTTTCCGTTTTTGCGGGAGAAGCTGAAAGGCAATATGGACCCGGTTATTCGCTGTGTTGAGCCGACCGCCTGTCCAACGTTGACCAAGGGTCAGTACCGTTATGACTTTGGCGATACCGCGGGTTTAACACCCTTGATGAAGATGCACACCCTGGGCCACGCCTTTATTCCGGAACCCATTCACGCGGGTGGACTGCGTTATCACGGCATGGCACCCCTGGTTTCCCATATCTATGCGCTGGGTCTGGTGGAAGCCATTGCCATTCCTCAAACAGAGTGTTTTGCCGGGGCTTTGCAGTTTGCCCGTGCTGAAGGCATTGTGCCCGCGCCGGAGCCCACCCACGCGATAGCGGCAGCGGTGCGTGAAGCGCTGGCCTGCAAAGAGAGTGGAGAGGAGAAGACCATTCTTACCGCCTTGTGTGGTCATGGGCATCTGGATCTTGGGTCTTACGAAAAATATCTTGCCGGCGAGATGGTTGATCTGGACCTGGCAGACGAGCAGATTGAAGCGGCCATGCAAAGCGTGCCGGAAATCAGTTCAACCTGAACAGGGTTCGAGCGCGGGGATAGCGCTGCCGGCCCCCGGGTGGGAGTGGACAAATAGCAATACTGGAGAGTTAAAAATGATACGAAGGATATCCGCCCTGGGGATAGGGGTGGCTGCGGTACTGGGTGTTGAGCCTGTTGATGCGCAACCGGCGCAAAACCTTGATCAGGCCCAACAGATGATTGAAGAGGTGGTGGTGACCGCCCGGCGCCGGGAAGAGGGTTTGCAGGATGCGCCCCTGGCCGTGTCAGCCTATACCGACGATACCCTTGACTATCGGGGGGTCAGCCGATTGGATGAGATAGCCCGGTTTGTGCCCAGCCTGACTTTGGAAAACAATCCCAGTTTCGGCGGGGCCTCAAATTCTGCGGCAATCTACTTGCGCGGGGTTGGACAAAAAGAATTTTTGCCCACCACCGAACCGGGTGTGGGTTTGTATGTGGATGGTGTTTATGTGGCGCGCTCCATCGGCGGCATATTGGACATTGTGGATGTTGAGCGGCTGGAAGTTTTACGAGGCCCCCAGGGCACCCTGTTTGGCCGCAATACCATTGGCGGCGCCATCTCCATTGGCAGCGTGCAGGCGCAACCCGGTGGTGAACCGAGCGGCCGGGTATCCGTCGCCGCCGGGACGGATGATCTGCTGCGCTTAAAGGGGACGGTGAATCTGCCGGTCAGCGATACTTTTGCAGCCAGGCTGTCTGTTGCCTCCATCGTTCAAGACGGCTATGTGGACCGAACGGATGGCATAGACTTAGGTGACGACGATACCCTATCCGGGCGCCTGTCCCTGGTTTGGGAGCCCAACGATAACCTCAGCGCGCATATTGCGGTGGATGCCGGCAAAGACGAAGAGAACGGCCCGGCCCTGCAATTGGTGGGTATTGATTTTACCGACTTAAGCCAACTTCAGGGTGTGGTCCTGGCACCACCCCCGCCGCTGGCCTTTATTCACAATGTCACCACCGCCGCCGCGGCTCCGGGTGTGCCTTGTGCGGTCACCGACACGGCAGGCAACGGCATAACCTTTAATCCGGGGGTGGCAAATTGTTATGACAGCCGGTATATCGGCGCGGACGGCAGCAATGAGGGGACCAGCCCGGCCTTCTCCGATACCGATGTCTGGGGCGTGTCGGCAACCCTGAATTACGCGATTAACGAGCATCTTGCGTTCAAGTCCATTTCCGCATGGCGGGATCTGGAGGCGGAATTCGCCAGGGATGGAGACCATTCTCCGCACCGCATATCCACCCTGTTTGATGACTTGCAGCAGGATCAGTTCAGTCAGGAGTTCCAGTTGATCGGCAGCCAGGAGGGGTTGACCTGGATACTGGGTGCCTACTATTTCAATGAGGACGGCAACAACGTCAATATTCTGGATTTTACCGTTTCCAACTTCCGCTCCGGGGGGCAATTTGACAACGAAGCCTGGGCGGCTTTTGCCCAAGCGACGTATGAGATCAACAACCGCTGGCGTCTTACCCTGGGAGGGCGCTACACCGAAGAAGACAAAGCTTTTCTTCCGGACCAGATTATATTTAACAACTACTACGCCGGGATCAGCCAGGTTGTTCCTCCGGGTAATCCTCTGGCAGCCCTGGATGCCCCTTTCCTGCAGGCGGGTGAGCGTATCCTGCCGCTGTTAGAGAAAGAGATAGAAATTGAGGAATTTACCCCCATGGGCATTGTGTCTTACGACCTGTCCGATGATGTCATGTTGTATCTGTCGTATGCTGAGGGGTTTAAGTCCGGCGGCTTTACCCAACGTGTTTTCCCACCCATTGTGGCCGGCTTTACCGCGCCTCCGGGAACGGCTGACATTGATCTGATACCCACCTACGACCCCGAATTTGTAGACGTCTGGGAACTGGGTGTTAAGGCGGCAGCCCTGGATAACCGGTTGCGGATCAACGGCGCGGTTTTTCAGACCGGCTACGACGATTTACAGGTGCAGGTTTTTAACAGTGTGGCCCCGGTGACCGAGAACATCGGCGAAGCCACCATTCGCGGTCTGGAACTTGAGGTGATGGCGGCACCGGGTGCCGGGTGGTTTTTTGAGGCCAGCGTGGCTTTGCTGGACGCGGAATATGACGACATCGACACCAATATCACCCTGATTGGCGAAAACTTTGATTTTGAGCGTGTGCCGGATACCGCGGCAAGTGTCGGGATTGCCAAAGAAATTCCACTGGCGGAGCTGGGCAGCGTCACCCTGCGGGTAGACTGGAGTTATCGTTCGGAAACCTATAACGATGCCTTTAATACCCCGCTGCTGGAAACGGACGCTTATGATCTTGTGGACGCCAGTCTGCGCTGGAGCAATCCCGCGGAAGATTGGACCATCGTTTTGTCCGGCAAAAACCTGACAGACGAAGAGTATCTGGTGACCGGGGTATACGGCACCGCCTTTCAGGTATTTGAGGGTGTATTTGATCGGGGCCGTCAGTGGCAGTTGGAAATTCGCAAGAGTTTTAACCGGCAGTAAAAGGGGGTAGGTCATGGCAAGAGTCAAAATAGCCAAACCAGATAGTGTTGATGACCCGGCGGTTAAGGACATTTTTGCCTGGGTGACCCAGATGGAAGGGTCGGTGCCCAATCACTTTTATGTTGAGCTGAACTATCCGGAGTTTTTTGTCGCCAAGCTGGGCGCCACAAAGGTATTGTGGGAAGCGGGCGAGTTGGACATGGAAGAAATTCAGCATGTTGGCATTGTGGTTTCCAAGGACAACGGCTGCCCGTATTGCACCGCTGCGTTCTGCACCATTCTCAATCATGGACTGGGCAGTGCTGAGGACTATGTGTCCCGCCTGGTGTTGGGCGGTGCTGATGCGGTGGAGGAAAACCGCTTGCGTGTATTGTTGGACTATGCGCTCAAGGTAAACCGGGACCCGGCTGGTATTGAAGACAACGATATACTGGCCTTGCGGGACGCAGGCCTGACTGACAAAGGTATTGTTCAGTTGACCCACCTGGTCAGCGATTTTGCCTCATACAACAGACTGAACCTGGCGTTGCAGACAGATTATGACTACCGCGATTTCTGGCGGGAACTTGCCTTTCATCGCGGTAGCTGATCCGGTGCTTAGTGACGGCGGTTAAAGCGTTTGCCGCGACGATCCAGGTGGCGGTCAATCCGCTTACCTTTGCGGTCGAAGCGGCGGTCAATCCGCTCCCCCCGCTGATCCAGACGCCGGTCGATTCGGTCACCCTTGCGGTCTAAACGCCGTGCGGCAGCATCGTGGCCGTTTGCGGCGGCCATATCGGCCCGGCGATCCAGGCGCCGGTCGATACGATCACCCTTATTGTCCAGGCGCTGCTCAATCCGGTCACCCTTGCGGTCCAGATGCCGTTCTACCCGATCACCTTGACGGTCCAGATGTCGTTCCACACGGTCGCCGGTGTCTGCCACAGCGGTGGCACTGACGGCGAGACCACTCACTAAGGTTAAGGTGCGCAAATTCATAAGCGTTTACTCCTGTGCTGTTGCTACATTTGCCCCCTTTATAACGGGGTGAATAATCAGCGGTTGACAGGGACGGCGGCACAATTGTGAACCCGTTGTAAATTCCGGCCTAAAACTCCTTGACCTGCTGGTGTGGGGTGAGTTATATATAACAAACCTGTTATAGAACAAACTGGTTATGTGTGACGCATGTGCAAGGACAGTTAAGCAAGGACAGTTGAGCAAGGACAGTTATGCGAGATAGTTATGCAAGCAGCAGTGCAGGCCCTGCCCAAGCCCCGGGCGTGGTGTTAGACGCGGTATTTTCCGCCCTTGCCGACCCGACCCGCCGAGCGATTCTGGCGCGCCTGATGTCCGGCGAAGCATCAGTTTTAGAAATAGCGGAACCTTTTGCCATGAGTCAGCCCGCGGTATCCAGACACTTAAAGGTTCTGGAAAAAGCCGGGCTGATCGAACGCGATATTGACCAACAGCGGCGTCCAGCCCGCCTGGCTCCGGCCAGGATGGTGGCTGCGGTGGATTGGTTGGCCCAGTTCAAACAATTCTGGGAGACCAGTTTTGACCAGTTGGAAGGGGTATTGATGGATTTGCAGGACAAAGAAGGAAAAAATCATGAGTGAGCTGCCGGAATATGTACTGGAACGTGAATTTCATGCACCCCAGGCTGTGGTGTGGCGGGCGTGGACAGAGCCTGACTTGCTGGCCCAATGGTATGGACCTGGAGTGGAGACGGTCATCCATGAATTTGACCTGCAACCGGGTGGGTGTTGGTTAAATGAAATGAAGTTTGGTGAAAATTCCAACTATCAAAAGGTGGTCTTCCAGGAAGTTGACCCGCCGGAAAAACTGGTCTGGCATCATTATTCGTCCACGGACAAGGACTGGGTACCGGCGGCTAATGCCATGATGCCCAACTGGCCAAATCTGCTGCTGACAACGGTAACCTTTACCTCCCTTGAGACCAGCCTGACCCGGGTTCGGCTCAGTCAGGTGCCGTTGCAGGCCAGTGCTGAAGAGCTTGCGTTTTTTGCGGAACATATGGCTAATATGGATGGTGGCTGGGGACAGGGTTATGCCTTGATTGATGAACTGTTAAAGACCCTCAGCGCAGACTAAACTGGGTTTGTTTTAACCCAACGCATGGCACTTAAGGAAAATAGATATGTTTAAGCTGTATGGCGTGGCCCTTTCACCCTTTGTGCGCAAAGCCATGCTGGCCCTGGAGTATTACGGTCTGGCTTATGAGAACGAAGCCACCTTTCCCGGGGACGAGTCTCCGGAATTTCGCGCCATCAGCCCCCTGGGCAAGGTGCCTGTGCTGGAACACGATGGATTTACCGTCCCGGATACCAGCGTGATTTGCCGGTATCTGGATCGCCTGGTTGAAGGCAAAAGTCTTTACCCGGCAGATGCTCAGGCTGAGGCCACCGCCTGTTGGATTGAAGAGTACGCCGATAGCCGCCTGATCGAAAACTGTGCGGGTATTTTCCAGGAACGGTTGCTGAAGCCAAAAATGTTTAATCAGCCCACGGACGAAGAGCGCTTGGCCGGCATTATTAATACAACCTTGCCCGCTTGTCTGGACTATCTGGAATCGATCATGCCGGAATTGGGATACATCGTGGGTGACAGCTTGAGTATTGCTGATCTTGCGGTGGTCACCTGCTTTGTACAAGCCCGCTATGGTGACTATGAGGTGGATGCAAACCGTTTTCCCAGGGTGCGCGCCTATCTGGATCGAGCCTATGATAGTCCGCTGCTGACCCAGCGTTTGGCCTCGGAAAGGGCTAACCTGCCGCCCGGGCTGGGTTGATGGCTTAAGAGCCGGATCCTCTTGTCCGGGTTAACACCGTTTTCCCGCGGGCACATGTCCGGGTATCAGTCCTGACGGCTAGTTTTCGTGCAGGTAGGTAGAGATTTCCACCGCGTCGGGGACAGAGGTGTATTCGATGGTGGCCTGGCGGTTGACGGATTCATAACGGCCGCTGCCCCGGACATAGTCCAGGTAACTGTCCACACCAAATATTTTACCCACATTGTCAGCCACGACTACGGCGCCCTTGCGGATCAAGCCATGGGACTCAATCAGCTTTAAGTCATTCAGGTAAAGGTCTTTCCAATGGTCCAGAAATACCAGGTCAAAGGGGCCGCTTAAGTTGGGAATGGTGGCGCTGGAGCTGCCATGAACCACGTCCACCTGCTCACTGAGTCCGGCGTGGGCAATATTGGCCCGGCTGGCAGCCACGTTTTTTGCATCTATCTCCACGGATGTGATGTGGGCTGCCGGCCCAAATACATCAGCCATATAGATGGAAGAATATCCGGCGTAAGCCCCCAGCTCCAGTATTTTTGGATTGTCCGGGAGCTGGGCTTTGGCCTCGGCAATCACCCGGTCCTTGTTTGGCCCGATGCTCATTAACCAGCGCACGCTTTCTGCAAATTCATCCAATTTGAGCAGAACGTCCTTGGGGTTGCCCGCTTCAGCGTGAGCAGCAACATAGTCACTGGCTCTGGTGGTTCGCGGTGGCGCACCGGACACCCAATCCTGCAGACCGTGAAGTAGATTCTTGCCGGTGAAACCAATGGCTTGAGGAGCAAAAAAACGCCATAGCTGCATAATCTCGATCTACCTCCCGTGAGTTTGGCCAGGCGGTCAAGATTAAAAAGTTGCGCAAGGAAGGGCAAGGCTGTTCAGAATGAAGGTCGCAAAAACCCGGGGGCAGACTGACTTTCCGGAGTGTTCCCGATTGTCGGGCTTTATGGGATGGCTTTAAAATCAGTCCTCACACCCCATATAGACGTTATCGCGTTGCTGGCTGGCTGTTATGGATATTGATCAAGAAGGTGAATTGGTTCGTCCCGAGTCGACGCAAATTATTCTGCCCAGTGAAGCTTATCCGGGCATCGTCCAGATACTGCCCCAGGCGCATCGGCCCTTTTTTCCGGGTCAGGTTGTGCCCATTATTTTAAATGCGTCGATCTGGCAAGGCGTGCTGGAGAAGATGCAAGCCAGGGAGCAGGCCTACTTTGGCGTAGTGTTGTTGCGCCGGGACCTGAAAGAGGATGAACAGCCTGTGGCTGATGATCTGTATGACATGGGGTGTTTATGCCGCATACATCAGGTCCGCTCGGAAGGGGAACACCTGCAGGTGCTGTTGGAAGGTCTGCAGCGTTTTCGTATCCGGAATTGGCTGCAGACCGAAACGCCCATGTCGGCGGCGGTGCGTTATTATCCCGACCAGGGTGAAACCCAGAGTGAAGAAGAAAAGGCTTATGCCGTTGCCATCATCAATATCATTAAGGAACTTATTCCGTTAAACCCCTTATACGGCGAAGAGCTTAAGGTCTTTCTGACCCGCAGTAACCCAAACCAGGCGGCGTTACTGGCGGACTTTGCCGCCAGCTTAACCAGTGCCGGCAAGGAAGATTTGCAGGCGGTGCTGGAGCGTATCAACCTGCAATCGAGGTTGGCCCTGGTGGTGGAACTGTTGCACAAAGAGGTGGAAATTGCCGGCGCGCAGATGGAAATTCGTCAGCACGTGGAGGCGGAAATTCAGGGCCATCAGCGCGAAGCGGTGCTTAAGCAACAGCTTAAGTACATTCAAAAGGAACTGGGTATTGCCAAGGATGACAAAACCGCTGAACTGGATCTGTTTCGCAGCCGGGTGAAAGAACTTGAACTGCCTGAAATGGTGCAACAGCGTTTTGAGGATGAAATCCGCAAGCTCAGTTTGCTGGAGACCGGCTCGCCGGAATATGGGGTGACACGCAACTATCTGGATTGGCTGACCAATTTACCCTGGGGGCGGTTCAGCACCGACAATTTGGATCTGGTTCAGGCGGAACGGGTTTTGGCCCGGCACCACGAAGGGTTAGAAGACGTTAAACAGAGAATTGTGGAATTTCTTGCCCTGGGCCAGATGAAGGGTGCGGTGGGTGGTTCGATTATCTGTTTTGTGGGCCCTCCGGGTGTCGGTAAAACCTCCCTTGGCCGCGCGGTTGCCGAGGCATTACAGCGCCGGTTTTTTCGTTTTTCCCTGGGCGGTATGCGTGATGAAGCTGAAATCAAGGGGCACCGGCGGACCTATATAGGGGCCATGCCGGGTAAGCTCATCCAAGGCATGAAAGATGCCGGCACGGCAAATCCGGTGATTATGTTGGATGAGATCGACAAAATTGGCACCTCCTTTCAAGGTGATCCGGCCAGCGCCTTGTTAGAAGTGTTGGACCCGGAGCAGAATTCCAAATTTCGCGATCACTACATGGATGTAGACTTTGACTTGTCCAAGGTGCTGTTTATCTGCACGGCCAATCAACTGGATACCATCCCCGGACCGCTGCTGGATCGCATGGAGGTGATTCATCTCAGCGGCTATTTGCACAACGAAAAGCTGGCCATTTGCCGCAAACACCTGATACCCCGCCAACTGGAACGGGCCGGGGTAACCAGGCAAGACATTAAACTCGACGCCGCTGCCCTGCGAACCGTTATCGATGGTTATGCCAGAGAAGCAGGAGTGCGCCGCCTGGACAAGGCCATGGCCACCATGGTGCGCAAGGCGGTGGTGAAAATCCTGCGTGGTGAGCCCGTCCCCATCAGAATCGGCAAAAATGATGTGGCTGAATATCTGGGCCAGCCCGTCTATACCAACGAGCAAACCCTGGCTGGTGTCGGTATTGTCACGGGTCTGGCATGGACCTCGGCGGGTGGGGCAACCCTGCCGGTGGAGGCCCGGGTTGTGCATCGCCGTCAGGCTGGTCTCAAACTCACCGGCCAGCTTGGCACGGTGATGCAGGAGTCCGCAAATATTGCTTACAGCTATATTTTGAGCTGTGGCGAACAGCTGGGGCTGGATGACTTTTTTGCGGATGCCTTTGTTCATCTACACGTCCCGGCCGGGGCAACCCCCAAGGATGGCCCCAGTGCCGGGATTACCATGGCCAGCGCGCTGTTGTCCCTGGCCCTGGGCAGGGCCATCAAACCCGGGTGGGCGATGACCGGAGAACTCACCCTGACCGGTAAGGTATTTCCCGTGGGCGGTATTCAGGAGAAACTTATTGCCGCCAAGCGCCA
Organism: Pseudomonadales bacterium; assembly: GCA_028280225.1. Lineage (GTDB taxonomy): Bacteria > Pseudomonadota > Gammaproteobacteria > Pseudomonadales > Azotimanducaceae > UBA4421. Next base: position 42,687 of record JANQMF010000204.1, read on the forward strand.
GAAAATAAAAAGGGTGATCCTACCGGCAGCCAACAAGGCAGACGTGCTGAGCATTGAGGAACACAACCCCAAGGTCACCTCGGGTCTGGACATCCACTATGCCGGTTCGTACAACGATGTGGTTGAGGTGCTGTTCTGAATCTGCCGGGCCGTTAAAATTGTTGCCCGTGTTATTCCGCACCCCTACTAAGATATTTCCTTACGGTTAGTCCGGCCGCTGCCACTGGGATTTACCTTGGCCCGTGCTAAGATGCAGGCTCGATATGTTGGAGGAGAGGGTGATGCAACCCCTGGAAGGTGTCAAAGTACTGGAATTTTCGACCATGATTACCGCTTCGTTTGCGGCCATGATGCTGGCGGAACAGGGTGCCCAGGTGATTAAGGTTGAGCCGGTGGAATTAGGGGACCCCATGCGCTATCTGGGCAGCAGCAAGGGTGGAATATCCGCGCTATTTGCCAACTGTAATCGCGGCAAACAGTCCCTGCGGCTGGATATCAAAAGTGAGGCCGGCCGGGAGGTTATTCTTAAACTGGCGGAAGAAACGGATGTGGTGCTGTGCAACTTCCGGCCCGGGGTGATGCAGGGTCTGGGGCTTGACGCTGATGCTCTGCGTGGGGTCAACCCCCGGCTGATCTACGCCGGGGTCTCGGGTTTTGGCCTTAACGGCCCGGATCGTGACAAGCCGGCTTACGACCCGGTCATTCAGGCCCAGGCGGGGTTTGCTGCGGTACAGGGCCAGGGTAAACAAGATATGGAATTTGTCCGTAATCTAACCTGCGATAAGGTTACCGCTTACACAGCCTGTCAGGCTGTAACCGCGGCCCTGTATATGCGCGAGAAAACCGGTGAAGGTCAAAAAATTGATCTGTCCATGATGGATGCCGGTCTGTTTTTTCTTTTTCCGGATGGTTTTATGCATCGCACCCTGTTGGATGACGACGCGGAACATGCACCCCCCTTAAGCGAGCTGCTGTACGAAATGACCAAGACCAAGGACGGCGGATTAACCCTGTCCGCGGCAACCGAAGCGCAACAGGTGGGATTGTTGACCGCCCTGGATCAGTTGCCGTTGCTGGCGGATGAGCGCTTCAATACCATGGAAAAGTTGATTGCGCGTATTGATGAATTTCGGGCCATTCTGGAACAGGAGTTTTTACAGCATGAGACGGAGCCGCTGTTGGCAAAACTGCAGGAAAACGATGTGCCCGCGGCAAAATGTCTGGACTATGAAGCGGTTTTGGCACATCCTCAGTTTGAGGCCAACAACAGTATTGATAAGGTGGCTCATCCGCTGATGGGCAACATGTTGCGGGTTAAGTCTCCCGCCCAATTCCATGGCGAACGCCTGCCACCCGCCACGGACAGCCCGGCACATGGTGAACACACCCGGGCGGTGCTTGAGGGTTTGGGTTTTTCCGCTGAGCGTATCGATGAATTGTTTGAAAGCAAAATTGCACAACAGGCAGAACGATGATGCAAGATAGCCTGCCGGTTAGAGGCTCTCCGGGTTCACCCTATACCCGAAAAATGTTAGCGGTCCTGCGGTTTCGCCACATTCCGTACCGTTTTCTGCAAAGTGAAGAAGATGCCGGGGGATTACCCCCGCCCAAGGTCGGTTTGATTCCAATTGTCTATTTTCCCGACGAGCAGGGTGAGCTGTGTGCGGAAGTAGACAGTACCCCCATTATCCGCCGGCTGGAGGATGAATATCCCGGGCGTAGTGTTCTGCCGGAGAATACGATTGTTGGTTTGTTGAACTATCTGCTGGAAGACTACGGTGACGAATGGCTAACCAAGGCGATGTTCCACTACCGGTGGTATTATGCTGATGACATAGAAAAAGCGGGTTCAGTGCTACCCCACTATGCCAATGTCAGCGTGCCGGACAAAACCATCGCTGAACTCAAGCAGGCTTTTTCTCAGCGGCAGATTGACCGCCTGTATGTGGTGGGCTCTAATGACACTACTGCTGAGGTGATCGAAGACAGCTATAAAAGATTTTTGCACGGCCTGAATGATCATCTGAAAAATCACCCCTTTTTGCTGGGGCAACGCCCGGCTTCCGCCGACTTTGCCTGTATGGGTCAGCTCACCCAATTGGCGCATTTTGATCCAACACCGTCGTTGTACACCGCGGAATATTTTCCGCGGGTACATGCCTGGGTCAGCAAGTTAGAAGACTTGTCGGGTCTTGCCGTGCAGGACGACGGATTTTTTACCGCTGATATTCCCGATACCTTAACGGCTTTGTTGCATGAGGTGGGCCGGACCTATGTGCCGGTGATGCTGGCCAATGCCCTGGCCCTGGACCGGGGTCTGGACAAGGTGGAGACCGAGGTGGATGGCCGGGTTTGGGTGCAACAACCCTTTCCCTATCAGGGCAAGTGCCTGCAATGGCTGCGGATTGAATTTGCACGCCTGCCCCGGGAAGACCGGGAGATCTTGCTGACTATTCTGGCTGGTACCGGTTGCGAAAGGCTCTTCACGCCCGACCCCTGAACTTGCCCGACAAATGTGGTTGTAAGGCGGTGTTGGGCGGTGTTATCCCTGCGAAGGCTGCCTGGCATAAAATTTGAACGCATACTTAAAAAAGGGTGTGTGGTCACACGGCAGTTTGCGCAGGCAGGCCAGGTCTGTTGAGCACAGTATGGGTGTTCAAGTAAGTTCACGTAAGTCCACATCAGTTCACACAAACAGGACGGGCAAAATGTTGGTTGAGGAAAGCAGGCGGTTGTGAAAAAAGAGGACAAAAACCGGAACACCGGCGGATGGCGCTGGTCGGACTATCAGGTCCCGGGCTCCACCTTCGACGAACTTATTACCGCCAATGGCCAGCCAAGAAAATATGCGCGCAAGCTGTTCAGCCGCCTGCGTAAATTTGGCATGGATGAGTTGGCCGCCAGACGTAGCGCTGCTGAACTTTCGATTCTGGAAATGGGTATCTCCTTTACCGTGTACTCCCAGGCTAAGAATATAGACCGTGCCTGGCCCTTTGACATTATTCCCCGGATCATTTCCGCGGCTGAGTGGCAGCAGGTGAGCGCGGGTTTAGCCCAACGCATGCGGGCGCTTAACATGTTCATCAACGATACTTATAACAATCAGGCCATATTTGATGCGGGTGTGGTGCCCCGGCGTCTAATTACTACAAGCAGTGGCTTCCGCAAGGAGTGTATGGGTGTGCGTCCTCGTTTTGGCACATGGGCACACGTCTGCGGCACCGATTTGGTGCGTGCCGCAGATGGCGAATTCTATGTTCTGGAAGACAATCTGCGCATTCCTTCCGGGGTCTCCTATATGTTGGAAAACCGGCAGATCACCAAAAGAAATCTCCCGGAGCTGTTTCAGGATTACAGTATTCTGCCGGTGGATGATTACGCGGAGATGCTGTACAAGACCCTGGCTTCTGTTGCCCACACCCGTATCAGCCGTCCCTGTGTGGTGGTGCTCACTCCGGGTATTTATAACTCAGCCTACTTTGAGCATGCCTTCCTGGCACAAGGTATGGGCGCTGAACTTGTTGAGGGTAGTGACCTTTTTGTCAGTGATGAAAACGAGGTTTTTATGCGCACCGTTGACGGACCGCGTAAGGTGGATGTGGTCTATCGGCGGGTGGATGAGGATTTTCTTGATCCGGAAGTCTTCAGAAAAGATTCGGTATTGGGTGTTCCGGGGTTAATGCGGGCGTGGCGGAGCGGACAGGTAGTGATCGCCAACGCCCCCGGATCCGGTGTGGCGGACAACAAGGCGGTTTACGCCTATGTGCCGGAGATGATCCGCTTCTATTTGGCTGAAGAGCCGCTGATCAAGAATGTGGAAACCTATCTGTGTACCGATCCGGCACAGCGGGACTATGTGTTGGAGAATCTGCCTTCCCTGGTGGTCAAACCAACGGATGAATCCGGTGGTTATGGAATTATGGTAGGCCCCCAGGCCAGTGCCGCCCAGCATGCGCGGTATAAAAAGCTTATTCGCAAATCCCCGCATAAGTACATTGCTCAACCCACGCTATCCTTGTCCACGGCACCCACCATGGTTGAGGGTGGCATAGGCCCCCGGCATCTGGACTTGCGGCCTTTCGTCTTACAGGGAAAAAGTAATTGGGTTTCGGCGGGGGGGCTGACCCGGGTGGCGCTGAAGGAGGGTTCGCTGGTGGTGAATTCCTCCCAGGGCGGCGGCAGCAAAGACACCTGGATTGTTGAATAATGTTATCCCGGGTTGCAGAACGGCTTTATTGGACCGCACGTTATCTTGAGCGGGCGGAGGATACAGCCCGGCTGGTGAATGCCTATACCCACCTTATCCTGGACATTCCGGTTGGGGTGGTGCCGGGGTGGGAGGTGTTGATTGAAATTGTTGACGCCCAACAGGGATTTTCACAACGTTATAAAAATGTTAGCGAGCAGAATGTGGTGAAGTATCTGTTGGCGAATACCGATAACCCAAGCTCAATTGCCTTTGCCATTCACAGTGCCCGGGAAAATGTGCGGACCACCCGGGATGTGCTGCCGGCCCAGGCCTGGGAATTGGTGAACGAGTTGTCGTTATACGTTGAAGTACAGGCGCGCTCTGCGGTGGCCCGCCAATCGCGGTTTGAATTTTTAACCGAAGTGATTGCCCGGGTACAGCAGATCAACGGCCTGATTTCTACCACAGTGCTGCGCGACCACACCCTGTGGTTTTTGCACCTGGGCCAACTGGTAGAACGCGCGGATATGACCAGCCGTATCGTGGATGTTGGGGAAGCCGTTATTCTGGAGCGCGGCGCGGGCCGCCTGACCCAGATCCCGACCCTGTGGGCGAATTTGTTAAGGTCGTTGTCGGCAACCAGCGCCTTTCGGCGGAAGGTTGGCCCCACCCTGGAAGGGAATACCATCTTTAACTTTATTGTTTGCGACCAGCAGTTTCCCAGATCTCTGTTGTATTGTTTGAATCAGATTGAGGAGGTTGTGGGGATGATGCGGGGCCCCAACGGTCTGCTGCGCGAAATTCGGACCCTGTCGAAAAAACTGATGGGTTTTGACGCACAAGCGCATTCCCTGCCGGAGTTGCATCGGTTTATTGACGATGTGCAGGGTGATATTGCCGATCTGAACAATGCCATCAGCGAAACCTGGTTTCATCGGGTTGCTGAGTGAAGACATTTTACTGCGCCTGTGGGCAACAGCTGTTTTTTGATTCCCATCAGTGTGTTTACTGTCAATCCCGGGTGGGTTTTGCTGCTGCCGAGCTGGACATGGTGAGCCTTCACCCGGATGTCAAAACGCCGCAGGAGGAAGGCGCGCCGCTTGTGGATCCCGCGGGCCGCAGGTTCTATCTGTGCGATAACGAGTTGGCTTATGGCAACTGTAACTGGCTGCGGGATGAACATGAGGGCCCGGGGCTGTGTGTTGCATGTTGTCTGAACCGGACCATTCCCAACTTGAGCTATCCGGAAAACCACCGTCGCTGGCATCGTCTGGAACAGGCCAAAAAACGCCTGATCTATACGCTGCTGACGCTGAAGCTACCCCTGATGGGTGATGTTGGCCCAAGTTTATGTTTTGACTTTGTGGAAGATGGCCGCAGTAATGTGGACTTTGCGGATGAAGTTCACAACACCGGGTATCTGGCCGGGGTGATCACGGTGAACCTGGCGGAAGCGGATGATGTGGCCATGGAATCTCAACGGGTTGCCGTCAACGAACAGTACCGCACCCTGCTGGGACACATGCGGCACGAGTCGGGGCATTTTTATCTGGACTATATCCGGCCGGGGCAGGAAGCTGCGTTCAGCCGCTGTTTTGGCGATCCGCAGCGGGACTATGGACAAGCGCTGCAACATTATTATGAGCACGGCCCCCCCGGGGATTGGCAGTCGGGTTATATCAGCGCATACGCCAGTGCCCACCCCATAGAGGATTGGGCGGAAACCTGGGGCCACTACCTGCACATTACCGATGTCCTGGAAACGGCGGTGAGTCACGGGGTGCTGCCACCGTCTGTTAACGGGATGTCCATGGCGGAACGTATCGACATCTGGCGTGGGCTCAGTTTGACTCTGAATGAACTTAACCGCAGCATTGGCCACCGGGATGCCTATCCCTTTGTGCTGAACGATCAGGTTGCCAACAAGCTGGTATTTGTTGACAAAATGGCTAAGGGTCTTCGAACACCGGCCCCGGCAGAGAAGTAAAAGCGGCCACAACCGCCTCGTTCCAGGCCTCCCGCAGTTCCATCAGATAAACGCTGTCCTGCTCGTAACGATAATAAACCTGGGTTTTGTTCAAGGCGTCCCGGCGCAAAAATATCAACTCAATCGGTGGCCCCACGGTAGCATTGCTGCGGATGGTTGAGTCCATGGATACCAGGGCACAGCGCATGGCGGTTTCCCAGGGTGTGCTGTGTTCGATAATACGGTCCAGTATCGGCTTACCGTATTTGGTTTCGCCAATTTGCAGAAACGGATGCTGGTTCGAGGCGCGGATATGATTACCTTCCGGATAGACCAGGTACAGCTCGGGATCGTCGTGGCGAATCTGACCCCCAAGAATAAAGGTGGCTTCAGCATTAAAACCCGCCTCTTCACCGGTGGGGGCATATTTCTGCTGGGTTTGCAGACTCAGTTGGCCAACGTAATCGGCAATGTCCGCCAGGTAGTTGAGCTTGTTGATGGTGACCTTGGCGTCTTCCCGCAGGTCTCGGTGAATGGTATCCACAACCGCCTGGGTGGTGGCTAAATTCCCGGCGCTTAACAGCACAAGGTGCCGCTCACCGGGAATGGAAAACTGGTGAGCCTTGCTGAAGGCGCTGACCTGATCAGCACCGGCATTGGTACGCGAGTCGGAACAGAAAACCAGGCCGTCATCAATTTTTATCCCCAGGCAATAGGTCATGGGGTTGCAAACTGCCGGTTGCACCTGGGGTCGATGAGATTGTCGAACGCCGCCTGAATTTCACCGGCCATTGCCGGGCTGCCGGCTTGATCCCGGATGTGGCCGCGGATGACGCTATATTGTGCCTCGGCGGCAAGTTGAGGTTGTTCAACGGTTGCCCAGTGAACCAGGCCTGCCCAGAAACGATCGATAATATCCGCCCCAGCCAGCAGTTTGCCGTCCAGGGTTTTGATATGCAGCTCGCGCAGTTCACCCAGATATAGCCGCAGCGAATAGACATGAATCTCTTCGTCCCGGCGAATCCGTCCGATGATATCAGCGGCAAGCTCAGCCTCCTGTTCCAAACCTTTAAACAGGCCGGGAGTGCGGAAAATGGCCTGGGTATTGGCAAAACCAATTTCGGCCCGAAACTCAATGATCAGCAGGTTCATCAGCAGGCTTAGAAACCCTTCATACTCAGGGTCCAGTTCCGGGATAAAACGGCCCGCTTCAGGGCGGGCAAGATTCTGCGGTGGTTCTACGTCGGGTAAGGCATCAGGCCCAAAACCAGATCTCTGGCCACAAACCACATCACATCATGGCCGCCGATACCCTGGTCCGGCTCACCGCCTTCGTCAATCCCGTGAGCCCACAACAGACCTTTGTTCAGGTGTCCCAGGGCCATGCCGGAAATGTCTTCAACAATGATGGCTTGCAAGTCCGGGAATGCCATATCGGCAAGTAAACGGCCCCGGCCCTCTATTTTTCCGGTGATGGTGAGCCCATTGTAAAAAGGTTTGGTAATCCCCTTGCTGAGCAGAACCTGCTGTTGCGCCACGGTGGGCAGTTGCGGCCCGGTCAGCAGGGTTGCCGCTGCGTCAAACAGGTCACCACCGCGCTGACGCAAGGCTTGGGTCCAGGCGGACATCGCCTGGGTGCGGATCAGGGCCCGGGGCGGCAAATAATTACTCTGGGCGTCAAGGCCGCCGTGCAGACGCTGGCCCATGGCCATATGCGGTGCGGCAAAGGGGTGATGGGTGAGCAGTTCTTCGCGGCTGTAAACCAGCCTTGGCGCTGTTGGTGTGGTCAGCTCTGACATGGGTGATCCTGGATCTGATTGCGTATCCCCACGGTCTGTTTGGTCAATTTACCCGGTACAAATTCATGGGAGACGCAAGCTTACTGCATTTTACGTTATTCAGCAGCGGCCCATAGCTGCTCACCCAGGGTCTGCGGGCAGGCCCCTTCCCGGGTGAGTCTGAGCCACAATTCGGCACCCAGGAGGCGGAAGGTGAAATAGGGTTTTGTGGCCAGCAGCGACTCGATGGATGTGCGCTGAGCCCGGGGCCAGCGCAGCAGGTCCGCCACATGTCCGTTGACCACAAAGTTGGTGGTATTGCGCCACATCGTGGCGGGGGCGGTAAAACCGATTTTTGGCAGGTTGAGGACAGACTTGGGCAGCCACTTGGCTGCCGTCCTGCTGATCAGCAGTTTTCGCTGGCCTGCGGCATACTTGTGTTTGACCGGCAAATTAAACCCCAGACACATGAGGTTGTTTTCCAGAAAGGGAACCCGGGCTTCGACGCCGTAGCGCATGGTCATTTTGTCCACCGTATTCAGACATTCCCGCATATGGATATAGACATCTTCAAAGTTGTTGGCCAGAAAGGCCCGTTCCGCCACCGGCAAGTCAACAAGCTGACTGAAGAAGTCCCGCTGGCGCAGGGTGCGGTTGACGCCGGCAACCAGGGCCACATTAAAGGGTGAGGCCACATAGTCGTAAGGCTGATGATGCAGGGCAAAATTTTCGATTTCCCGGTGCAGGTTGACCGGCGCCAACCCGGGTACCCGATAACCGATGCTCTGCATCAGCCTGTGGTTTGGAATCCATTTGTGCCGCCAGGCAAATTGCCGCCACTTTTTGTACGCCTCTTCGTGCCAGATATAACCGCCGAATAACTCATCAGCGCCGTCTCCGGTCAACACCACTTTAAAACCGTCCGCCCGCATCTGTTTTGCAATCAGCATTTCCGCCACTTGCTGGGCAAAAAATAGCGGCTGGTCGTTAGCGGCAATGGCTTGGGGCAGGGCGCGCAGGAAGGTCTGCTGATTGATCTCCACCGGGCGCAGTTCCGCCCCGGCATGGTCGGTGATCAATTGTGCGCGGCGGCGTTCTTCACCTTCCATACCCACCATATCCGCCACGTAGGCAACCAGACGTTCTCCCTGGGGTTGGCACCTAGCCGCCATGGTGGTGACCAGTCCCGAATCCAGGCCGCCGCTGCACAGGGTGGCCAGGGGTGCGTCGCTGATCATATGTGCCTGAACACTGTCCTGGAGCGCCTGCTCAAAAATTGCTGTGCTGCACCTGAGGCTGCGCTGACTGCTCCGGATACTGTCTACATTCAGATCACGATGCAGGTCGTAGTAGGTGGACCACCGACAGGTGCCGTTTTTCAGCCTTAAGATTCTGCCGGGCAAAAAGTGCTGGATGGTTTCGTAGGGTGTCTGGCGGTCGTCAAAACGCTCGTATAAAAACAGCGAAAGGGTATTTTGCAGATCCACCCGGGCATCGATATGGGGGTGATTGACCAGTGCTTTCTGTTCCGAAGCAAATGCGATTGCATTGGCCCCCCTGGCGATAAACAGCGGTTTAATCCCCAAACGGTCGCGGGTGAGCCACAAACTGTTGTCCCGCAGATCCGCGTAGGCAAGGGCAAACATGCCGTTAAACTTGGGTATGGCCGCTTCTACCCCCCAATGGTGCAGGGCGTACAATACAACCTCGGTATCCGTATTACTGACAAATTGAATACCTTCAGTTTCCAAAGCCCGGCGAATCTCCTGGAAATTATAGATCTCGCCGTTAAAGACCAGTACACCCTGCCCGTCCCGGGTCAGGAAAGGCTGATGGCCCCGGGTACTGATGTCCAGAATACTCAGACGGGTGTGACCCAGGCCGGTGTGACCGTTGTGCCACAGGCCCTGGTCATCGGGGCCGCGGGGCTGAATGTGGGTGAGCATACCCCCCACCACTTCCTCAAGGGGCGGGCTGGAAGCCTTTGATGGTGCCCCGGGCAGCATGACTGTTCCCACAATGCCGCACACGCTTAGTGGTCTCCAACCGCTATTTTTTCGGGTTGAGTATCGGCCGGGTGTTGCAGGTGTACCCACACGTTGCTGTTGATCTTTGCGGTCACGTCATAGTTGGCGTGCAGGTGGGGACAAATGTCACAGTCGCTGCGGATGTTACAGCGGTTCCTCTTACAGCCAATCTCACCCAGCTGGCTGAATACCAGGCGGCTCAGATGTTGGGTGGTTTGCCCCTTGATAAAAACCACATCGTTGGGCTGGATCATGGCAACCATAGCCCGGTGGGTGTCGACAAAGTTGTCTATGGCCATCACATCTGCCGGGTCTTTGCCGGCCTTGATGGCGGCTTTTTCGGCATGGTGGCTGTGTTCACCCACAAAAATAATTTTTTCCGCCCGGTCGGCCACCAGGTTGCCGATGGTAATCAGGCGTTTCCTGGAATTCATATGACCCAGGTCGGTCATATCCCCCAGTACCAGAATACGCCTCTGGTGACGGACACTGTCCACAACCTGGAGCATGGCGTTGAGTACGTCAATGCTGCCGTTTTCGTCGCGCACCATAACTGCGCCGTTGGGTAGGGAAACGGGCTGCATGCGGTCGCGAAAGGGTTTTACCCTGGCGATGGCGGCGACCGCCCCGGCCCTGGGGACGCCAAGAAATTCCGCAGTGGCCAGGGCTGCCAGGACAGAATTCCGCCACTGTGCACCCAATAGCTGAGTCTGTATGGGGAGGCTATCACCATCCGCATAGTGCACTTGCATGGACATGGGTTCAGGCCAGTCCGCGTTGATGTTAGTGCCGCGTATATGGTTGTCCCCGCCCCCGCCGAAAAAGATGGCCGGCGCTTTGGCCAACTGAGCCATCTGTTTTACGTGCTCGTCATCACCGTTGAGAATGGCTTGTCCCCGCCTGCGCATATGACGGACCAGTTGAGATTTTTCGTGGGCCAGTTGTTCGACGCTGTCATAGGTGCGTGTGTGGGTTCGCGCCACGGCAGTGAGAATGCTGACATCCGGTTTGACCAGTCTGGCCAGTTCTTCCAGGGTGCCGGGACCACTTGCGGCCACCTCGATCACGGCGTATTTATGCCAGGGCCGAATGCGCAGCAGCACCGCAGGCAAACTCCACAAATCGTTTTCGTTGTTGCGGGTTTTGTAGGTTGGCCCACGGTCTTTGAGAATTTCGTAAATAAGCTCTCTGCAGGTTGTTTTGCCCACGCTGCCGCTGACGGCAATGACCGTGGTGCGGAACATCAGTTGACGCCACAGGGAGGCCAGGACCTTACTGTGGCGCAGCTTGTTGCGCACAGTTTGGTAGGGGTGCTTAAGAGCGTTCAGGGTGGCATTTGCTGCTTTTTCCATAACTTACCTCACGACCCATTGACTGCATTGTTACGAACCAGACTGAAGCCGTAACGTTTTGCGATGCGGGAATTGATACAAAACTCTTTGCCGAAAAGCCGAAGAATCAGACAATAACCCAGCCGTACCGGACGGATGTCCGCATGCTTCAGCCGGGACGGGAAATTGTGGGCGTCAACATAGGAGACCATGCGCTGACCAGGCTGCTGTGGAAACAGGCGGCTGTTCAGGCGCCCCCGGGCGTGGCTTAAATACTTTCTGCGGTGCTCGGGGTGGGTCCAGCCTTTGTACCGGTACAACAGGGGTTGATTTATCTTGACGCCAATCTGGTCGGTAATGGCGGCAAAACTCTGGGTGACAAAGCCATATCCTACCAGTTGGTCCGCGTAAAAATTACCCACACAGCGGTCCCCTCTAGCTTGTGCTTCGTTGAGGAATGCCGGGGAAAGCTGGTATTCGGCCGAGGCCCACGGCATCAGGTCTTCAGGCTCCAGCGCCCGGGTGGAATAACCGGGGGCTAGCGCGGGTTCTTCGATATGGGGGTTATTGTCACCCAGTTCAACCAACAGCAGTTTATTGCCGGTATTGGCAAGGCTGCGCAGGCCGAAGCTGTAGAGCCGCTGAAACCATGTTGCTTGGCTAGGCATAGGTCAATACCGGGTCAATGAACTTTTGCGGCGGCAACAGGCAGATCAGCCGCTCCGAGGGGTTGGTTGCGGGCTGGTCGGCAATCGGTTGCCACCCCGTTGACTTCATCATCTGCAACCAGGTGGTGCGGCTGGTTAACACCGTGGCTACCGGTATGCGGTGGTTTTGCAGCGCGGTTTTGATGGCCCGGCGGGTCAGCTGGGCTGCGGTGCCTTGAATCCGCTGGTTTGGGTCTACCACGGTTCTGCATATCTCGGCAAATTGTTCCGGTTGGGCATCTACGGCTGAGCAGAAGGCAGCCGCTTTATCTGTTGCCAACGATCCCAGGCCGATGTGGCCAATCACCCGGTTTTGAAAAATTGCCACCCAGCGATAAAGATCCGCGGGCTGGGCCAGCCATTGGGCAAGGTCCAGGTTGCGGGCATAAGCCGGGGGCCAGCTTGTGTCCTGGGCCATTTGCCCCTGCAAAATGGATTTCAGGCTGGGGTCGTCTGACTGCTGCCAGGTTCGGATGATCAGTTGGCTCATACCGTGGCCCCCGTCAGCCGCTGCTTAAATTCGTCTTCCAGGCTTTTGACCTGCTCCGGATCTGAACCCATGGAGATACAACTCACCAGGCCAAATGGCATGGCGCCGGTCCAGTAGGGGATCACACCCGCTTCCTTGTTATGCTGGTAAAGCAGGTCTTCGATATGAGGCAGGGCTTGTGTAAAACTCGGGTACCGGGTGGGTACCGAGCGAAATGACTGCCAGTATTTAAGTGGGGCCAGGCCGGACTGGTGGCGGATGTGGTTGGTGCGGAACCAGATGGCGGTGGGATAGGTAGAACCGTTGTAGCGGGCATTAACCTCTACAAATTGCATGTGCGGCTGACCGTTGTCGTCTGTGGTTTCCACATAGTCCAGCCCGATAATTCCCCGCACGCCGCGCCTGGCCAGCCATTGGGCCATTTTCAGGCCGGAGCGGTCAATTTGGGCGTGGTGCCGGGTACGCGCCGGATAGCGATTACCCCCGTAGGTGGCATCATTCATCCGTTGATCGGTAGTCAGCAGGTGTTGCGGATGTCCGTGGGCATCAATCCAATACTGTACGTTTGGGGTATTGTTAAAGCGCAGATAGGACTCCACCAGGAAATTTCCCGGCGTTTGGGTTGTAAGCCATTCCCGCAGATTTTCTTTGTCGGTCTTATCGACGATAATGTTACCCTGTCCGCCGCTGGAAAAGCTGGCTCTGATAATGGCGCGCCCGGTTTGCGGTAAATATTTTTCGACGACCCGCCACAACTTATCACTTTCGGTGGTAGAGTTGGGCTTGACGGCAATCACTTCGCCGGGCATGGCGAGCTCCCTGATATGCCGTATTTTATTCTTAACAAAACACTTTTTATTGGCCTGGGTGGTGGTTTGCGGGTCACCCGGGTGATGCAATACACAGTCAAAAGTCTGCTCCAGCAGGTGGGCCAGCTTAAGTGAGGCATCGGTGGCGCAAAATGTACTCAGGTGAAGGGGTTGGTGGCCGGCATTTATCCAGGGGCGCAGTTGTTCCAGCCAGGTGTGGTCATCCAGGAGCCGCTTAGTCAAGCCGTGGGCGCTGGATGGAATGTCCTTGTCGAAGCATTGATCGTTGGGGGCAACAATGGGGGCCAGCTCCGGTCCACAGCCTAAATTGCGGACAAAGGCCAGGTAGGCGTCTTCCACGGGTTTGGCCAGCATCACCATATCCTGGGGATTGGCCACCCATAAGGCACGTTCGGCAAACAGGTGCTGACTGTAGGTGAACGGACCCAGGTACCCCGGATTGTCCATGGTTGACGTATCGTGGACCAAAAGTTGGCGTACACCGGACTGCTGCAGAAAGGGCGGCAGAGCATGTTCCTTGTCGAGAGCGCTGGCTGGCATCACAACTTCCCATTCGATTGTTATTTGCGGCAGTAACTATCCTTGATTGCCGATGAGGGGCATTCTAAAGGACGCCCACAGGCTTGTTGTTATGCACTTGTTAGGAGTATCGGGCTCGGCGCACACACTTTTGTCTAGTAAATTGTCTTGGCATGGGTGGGGTGAGGGTAATCGGAGGTTTCGTAAAAAAACTTGCTATAAAATCGGTTGGCGACCGTTGATCACCCGCTTGGCGGTCGCCTTTGTACGGAATGTCCGACGGTCTGCCGTTCAGCAGGCCACCGGCGTCTGCTTATTGCACTCTGCTAGTTTACGGCCACGGGATTGGTTGCCCACCAGGAGGGGTAAATCACCACGTCGATGCGCCGGTTTTTCCAACGGCCGTCCGCGGTTTCGTTGTTGGCAATAGGTTTTGTTTCGCCAAATCCAATGGACGACACCCGGCTGGAAGCGATGTCGGAATGGGTCATGAGGTAAGCGGCAACAGATTCAGCGCGCCGTACGGACAATTCCAGGTTGTCTGCGTCGGCACCGTAGGAGTCGGTATGACCTTCGATGGTGATCGGGGTATCGGGAAATTCCTTAATGGCGGCCAGCAGCTTTTCCAAAACGGGCTCGTGGCGGGTTTCTACCTCGGCGCTGCCGCTGGTAAAGCCAAGGCCCACCAGGCGGATGATCAGGCGGCCTTCAGCGCGGACCACTTCCGCTTCGTTCTTCTGAAAGGAACGCTCTACCCAGGTGACAATCTGTTCCTGGGCCTCCTGTTCCGCAATCCGCTGGTCCAGCCGGGCTTTGGCCGCCACTCTGTCCTCAAGCTCAGCCTGGGCGGTCAGCAGTTCTTCTTGTAACAGGCGAACACGTTGTTGGGCGGTACTCATCTGCTGGGTGAGCAGATTATTTTGTTCAACCCCCCGGGTTGCTGCCGCCAGCAGCTGGCTGACCGCATCGTCCGGGCCGTGGTCAAAGTACATGGGCACATCCATAAGATCACCCAGGGGTTGCAGGGTGGCCTGCCATTTCAGCAAGACCTCTTCTAACGAACTGCGCCGGTCGTCGATGTCGTTGGCCAAGGTAGCCACATATTGAGAATACAAAGCCTGGTGCATGGCCTGATTGGCGAGGTTGCGGGGCTGATCCGTGTCATAACGGTTAGCGGCGAGTACCGTGCGCGCCTCGCTCAATAGATTGTTGGCCGCGGCAAAAGATTGGGGTGCCCAATCGTCAGCGTCCAGGTCTTTGGCTTTTTCAATTTCGTTTTCTATTTCGGTAAACAGGGCAATTTCGATGGCCGCAAGCTCAGCATCCCGAAACAAGACCTCCGCTTTGTCAGCATAACGGGCAACCCGGTTTTCCCGGCCTTTTTCGGCTCTGGAGGTGGCTTCGTAGAGTTGAGTTTCTGCGTTTAACCACAGCTTGGGGGCACGCTGGTGGGCTTTTACCTCCTGGGCATCCTTGCGTGCCTGGAAGGCGGCGGAGACGAAGTTCTCAACGGTGGGGGCCATTTCTGCTGCTTGTTGGAACAGCTCGGTGGCTTCGGACAATATGCCCCGCACCCGGTCAACATCCGCTCCGGAGGCAAAGGCTTTCTGAGCACGTTCAAATACCAGCCCCGCTTCTTCGTAGGTATTGGGGGTCAGGACACTGGCCCTGGCTTCGTTAGCAGCTTGTAATGCGGCATTGGCGTCGGCGAAAACCTGTTCGCGCAGGGCATCTCTTAAGCTGTTGCCTTGGGCAGCCAGGCCAAAGGTAGAGTAAAGGGTGAGGGTGACGAAAGATAATAGCCAAATAGGGCGGGGAATACGGCGCACGTTGAGTCCTTGGGTCGTGGGTTGGGCTGAGGGATGACGGAGGGCTAATTATAACCGGCTTAGGTGGTGGCTAGGCAACCGGTTGTGGGCTGATTAATTGTGGCCAGCGCCAGAGCACCAGCATCATGGCGGCCAAACCCTCTGCGGCGGCAATGGCGCAAGCGTGTGCGGGCCCCAGCCAATCAGCCAGCAGACCAATGTGTAAAAACCCCAGAGGGGCGGTGCCGATACATACGGATAACACCCCCATCATTTGTCGTTCGTAACCCTTTGGGGCGTTCATCAGCACCAGGGCGGATTGCATGGAGCCGAAGGCGGCGCTGACCAGGCCGACCAGGAGCAGACAGCCGGCCGACAGCCAGGGCAGGGTTGAAAAGGAAAAAGCCAGGGCAAACAGACAGTAACAGACAACACCCCCCAGATAGAGATACCGTGAGTGTTCCGAGCGCGCAAATGCCGACAGTAGTCCGGCGCCAAGCAGCGCGCCCAGACCTTCAGCGCTGGTGAGTACGCCGGTTAAGCTATCGCTTAGAGTTAAAACCTCTTTGGCCACCACGGGAACCATGGAGACAAAGGGGAAACCCCATAGATTAAAGACAATGGTGACCGCCAGAACACCCGGGAGCGTGGCACTTTGGCGCAGTACACCTAAACCTTCGCGAAGGCTGTGGAAGATGGACTGTCCCGCTGGCCGTTCGGCGGATTGTTGTTGTTGGGGGAAACGTCCCTGGTGAACTGACAAGGCCAACCATCCCGCTGCGTACAGACTCATGGAGAGGAAAAAGGCGCCCTGTAAACCAATTTGTTCGTAAAGCAGGCCGCCGAGCAGGGGCCCCAGTATCCGGGTGGCTGAACCTGCCA
Organism: Pseudomonadales bacterium; assembly: GCA_028280225.1. GTDB lineage: Bacteria > Pseudomonadota > Gammaproteobacteria > Pseudomonadales > Azotimanducaceae > UBA4421. The sequence goes on from JANQMF010000204.1 coordinate 59,214, forward strand.
GAAGATCCAGGCTCATCGCCCTACTGACCCGGGTGGTTCCGGCAAAGTCACTCATCAAGGTCCGGCGCACCGGAAAGTCTGTTGACCAGACCAGGCCGGACATGAAAGCGGCGGCCCCAACGTGCCACACCTGGAGCACATCCAGATAGCTGAGTCCAAAAATGGTCAGGGCCTGGATAACCTGGACCAGGGATGCCCAGCGCAGCAAACGCCAGCGGTTAAACCGTTGGGCTATCACCCCGCTGAAGAGTCCAAAAATGGACAGGGGCAGCAGCCGCAACATGAGCATACTGGCAACCAGTAAGGGTGATGCGGTGGCGTCGAGGACGTAGATGGCAATTACCAGCATGTCCAGCCAGCGCCCGGTACTGTTAAGTCCGCCAACCCCCAGCAAGGTAAGAAAGGTTGGGTGGCCAAAAACACTGGGAGAATTTGTTTTTACGATGGCACCTGTTGATTGGACAAGGGATACCGTTTGGTCGAGGGTTAGTGGTCTGGTTGTGCAAGGGTGTTGCGAACCGCATCGATAAAGACCCTTACTTTCAGCGGCAGGTATTGCCGATTAGGATAAACAGCATAGATCCAGCGGCTGGATTTATCCAGGTATGTGTCCAACAAGGGGACCAACGCCCCGGAAGCGAGCGCGTCGGCGACCAGAAAGTTCGCCAGCCGGGCTACCCCCATATGTTCAAGGGCCGCCTGTTTAACCATAAGGCCAATTGCCGAGAATACGCTTGGCACCTCTACATCATAGGCAGTGCCTTGTTCGTGGAAGGTCCAGGAGGTGGAGTCTTGTGTGCGGGCGTAGATGGTCAGGCATTGATGGTTGCGCAGGTCTTGTGGGGTCTGGGGATGGCCGTGTTGACGCAGATACTGGGGTGAGGCGCAGATGACCCAGGGGTCCGGCATCAGCTTAGTGGCCACAAAATCGGCAAAACCCGGCGGCTCAAAGCGTATGGCCACATCGATTTCCTCCTGAATAAGGTCCACGGGCCCGTCACCCTGGACCAGGGTCACGGTGACTTCAGGATAAGCCTGCCTGAAGGTGGGCATCTGGGGCAAGAGTACTTGCATGGCAAATGCGTTTGAACAGGCCACCCGCAAGCGGCCCTGGGGGGTTACCGACAGGTTCTTTACTTCCGCTTCAGCGTCTTTGAGGGCGTCTACAATGTCCTGGCCGCGCTGATACAGGGTGCGGCCGGCTTCGGTGATGGCCAGGGAGCGGGTGGTGCGGTTGAACAGGCGCACCCCCAGTCTGTTTTCCATGCGGCTGATTCTTTTGCTGACACTTGACGGCGAGGCATTCAGTTGTTGGGCCGCGGCAGCAAAACTGCCGGCGTCAGCCACGCGGACGAGGATGTGCAGATCGCTGAGTGGATCCATATGCCGTTATCAGTGGAAGATATTAGTGAAAAATTTTCACTAATAATAAGACCTATCCCTTATTTATGTCGATGAGTTTCTTGAATAAAATGCCCCATCAAGGCTGATTGCCTTAAGACCAACCGGAGAAATGACCATGACTGCGGAGCAAGACCCCACCCAGGACACCAAGCCGCTGACCTTTGTTGAAATGTTGCAAAGCACTTTGTGGGCAGCCCTGGGGGTACAAAAAGCGGAAAATCGACAACGGGATTTTACCCGGGGTAATTGGATCCACTTTGTTTACATGGGGGTGGGCTTTACCGCGGTTTTTGTCCTGGTGATGGTGGGCATTGTGCGTTGGGTGCTGTCTGCCTGAGCCGCTTTTTTGGCTAAGAGTGTCCGCCGCCGCGGGCAATTTCATACACACCGCCGCTGCCCAGGCTATCTATCTCGTATTGCAGGATGCCGCGGGTGTAGTCTGCGCCACCCGCTGCTTTCAGGGCTTGGACCAACATGACCAGGGTGGCTTCCTGAACGTCATGGGCGGACAGGTTGTTTGCCGTGGCCGACTCGTTGATGGAGGCAATGAGTTCCTTTGCAAGGGCGTATTTTGAAGCCATATCGGGTTCCGTGTTAGTGAGTTATCCATCTCAATGGGTCAAGTCCGTTAATGTGCCGGTAAATGTTGATGAGCGCACTACGTAATTTTACCCATCTTCGGCCCGGATAAGGGATCAGCGGCGGTTTAAACGAAATATCACGGCCGCATCGCCCACCTCTTCCGCCTTGGGCATGCCTGCGATGATATCCGGGTAATCTGCCCGGTATCGGTCGATATACTTTTGGTAAACATGCAGATCAACGGTTTCCTGGGCAGTTGCCACGAGGGGATAGCGGTTGTCGCCAATCCGTAAATCCACCTGAGGCTCGTTCAGGGTGCCGTTGACCCAACCGCTGCCTTTTTCACCCACAATAAACAGGGTATTGTCCGACTCGACAACCCATATATTCACTACCCTGGGCAATAGGCCACCGGTGGTTCTGAGCTGGACATTGTGAGGCAGCACAATATCGGACCATTGAGCGGGTGCCGGGCTGGGGGTTCCCCCCAGGCGAATACCGGGTACGGGACCCAGGGGGCCGGCAACGGCGGTTGTGATAAGGGTAAGGACAACAACGGTAAGGATGACTTTAAGCCAGCGCGGCATGATCTTGCTCCGGGTGATGGTGTCTGATTGGCAGCCTGACATAGCTGCAGCCGGGAAGGCAAGGCCGGACGGGGGGAGGATAAAGTGCCCGGTTAAGTTATATTGGGCAACATGACCTTGGAAACCGAGTTCAGGCAATTATCACATCTGGTTGAGCAGCTTCTGAGCCTGCTCGATGAGGGTGGTGAGCAGTTTTGGGGGGTATACCTGCAACGGGGATTGGACAAGGTAAAACGGCGTGAGTTGGGTGGCGCCACGGACATTCTGGGCTGTTTTGGCGGTGCGGATACCCTGGCTGATTTAACCATTGGCCAGCACTTGCGCGAGACCGACCCACAGCGCTACCACAACCTCAACGCAAGACTGGGTGAACTTCGCACGCAGATCTTCAAATCCGCCAGCACAATCGCCAGCCGGCAGCTCTGGTAACCGCTAACGTTGGGGTCAGACCCCAGCGTAAGCAGATTCGATACGCTGACATGCTCCCGCCAAATAAATGGTAATTCGCTAACGCTGGGGTCTGACCCCAACGTTAGCGAATTATTCTCGTGGGGTCAGGCGGAAGAGGTAGGCCTCGTCTACGCTTTCGTTGCGGGGGCGATTGCCGTATTTGATGTCGTAAGCTTGGGCAAAGTTGTCAAATTCCCCGGCATCGGTCACGCGTTGGGCTCGCAGCAGGTACAGGGCGTCGTCGATCAGCAGGCGAACCCGACTGTCCGCTTCGATGTGTTCCACCCAGGTGGTTCGATTGGCCCCGGCGTGAACATAAAGATTGGGTCCGGCGCCGATGATCCAGAGTTTAACGGAGTAGGGGTCTGTGGGGTTGGTTTCCAGCTCGATGATTTTTGCTTCAGCCACCTGGGTCCAGTCGGTGGGTGGAGGTGTTTCCCGGCCGGATAATGCTCCGCCGGAAAAAGGGATGTAGCCGCAGGCGGTCGTTAACAAGGTGGCCCCAAGGATCAGGGTGAGGTGGCGGGTTGTCATCAGCTGTGCTCCGTTGAACTTGTTGGCGTTGTATTTAAACTACCTCAATGGACATTATCTTTCTAATCTACAGCCTGTTGATCGCGGGCATGGCCATCAATCTCTGGTGGCCCGTTTATGCCCCCGCCAACATTGCCCTGGTCAGTTTTATGTTTGGTCTGGTGGCTAATTTGTTTGCCCTGCAGTTATTTCTCTTCCACAGCCTGGTGACCCTGGCCTATGTTTATGTAGGTGAACCGCCGGCGGGTGTTGTGGCCAACACAGCTCTGGTGGTGGCCATTGCCGGTGGTCTTGGGCTGCTGTTTTACCATGTTCGTGCTTATGCCACTTCGCAGATGGTGGAACGTGCGCTGCAGGAAGGTCTGGGGGCAGACTACATATTGCAGGTGGCGCCGGAAATCCGCCGCCACTTCCCTAACGAACTGGATATGGGGAAAATATTCTGGCCTTTCCCTCAGGATTTGCCCGGCGTGGAGCTGATCAAGAACATTCCGTTTTATCAGCCGGAAGGTTCCACCCGGCAGCTTAAGCTGGATATCTATCGCCGCAAATATCACGGTGAGGGGCGGCCGGTGCTGCTGCAAATCCACGGCGGGGCCTGGACGGAAAAGATGGGCAGTAAGAATGAGCAGGCCAAGCCCCTGCTCAATCACATGGCCCTGCGGGATTGGATTTGTGTCAGCACCGCTTACCGGTTGAGCCCCGGCGCAACTATGCCGGAACATGTGATTGACGTTAAGGCGGCATTGTTGTGGATCAAGGACAATATTGCGGAATATGGGGGAGATCCCAACTATGTGGTCGTCACCGGCGGCTCCGCAGGTGGGCATTTGTCGTCGCTGGTGGCGCTGTCCGCCAACGACCCCGACTTTCAACCCGGATATGAGGGGGCGGATACCCGGGTGCAAGGCTGTGTGCCTTTTTACGGCGCGGTGGACTTCCTCAACGACAGTGGCCACCAGCCCACGGATAGCCTGCAACAGTTTTTAACAGAATCGGTGATTAAACAAGCACCGGAAGACGCGCCGGAATTATGGGTGAAGTTGTCTCCGGTACGCCGCATACATGCCCAGGCACCGCCGTTTTTTGTGATCTGTGGAGACAAAGATACCCTGGTGCCGGTGGGTTCTAACCGCAGTTTTGCCGAAAATCTGGCATCGGTGAGTAAGGAAAGTGTGTGTTTTGCGGAAATAGGCGGGGCACAGCACGCCTTTGATCTGACCCGAACCCCGCACAGTGAACATGTTGTACACGCTATTGAGCGGTGGCTCGGGTTTCAATACACCCGCTATTTACAGGGACTGGACTGATCAGCCGGCTTGTTTAAGCTGGCTGTTCGTGACCCGCACAATGTGTTCCCGGCAAGCGCCGGCTAACCAGTAGTCTCTGCCTGGAATGCGAAGCATTCGAGACAGAGACTTCGAGGGCAGGGATGTCAATTTCTGGACAGAAACTAACTAGGGTCAGCAATCCAACTGCCGTGAAAACCAGCCGGTATCCGGCTGGGTAAATGGATTCGCGCCACGGCATCGCTGCTGACATTGCTGGCATCTACAATCACCAGTTCGCTGCGGTCCTCGGCGGCGTCGTAAACAAAACTCAGCAGATAACCGTCGTCTTCTGAACTGGCACCGGCCGCGGGTACAAAAACCGGCTCGCCGCCGGTACGGCCCGGCCCCAGATCATGGGCTGTGCTTGCACCTGTCTGCAGGTCATATTTTCGGAAGGCAACCGCGGTGGGTAAGCCGGAACCAAATTCTGCGGTGTAGCCATAGCGATGCTTGTGACCCACAACGGCATCCGGTACACGGGGAAATTCCACCGCCTTGTCATCCAGCTGGCTTTCGCTGACCGTGCCGCTGGCCTGGTGAATGGTCCAGCGGTGCAGTACCGGTGGTACCTCACCGGCGCCGGGTTTCATCGAGTGCGCCATGCGGCAAACGTCAATGATAATGTCGTCACCCTCTTCGTAAGCGTTCAGTGGGTGGTAGACATAACAGGGATCGATGTCATACCACACAACGTCATTGTTAGTTCCGTTGCGCGGCATTACCCCAAGCCGGGCGCCGTATTCATCACTCCACTGGATGGGCAGTCCGGCAGCTGCGTTCTCAAAGTTCCACACCAGGGGTAAATCCATAAAGATGGCGTAGTTCCGGGTGATGTTGAAATCGTGCACCATGGTGGCACCCTTCACCTCCATCACTTCACTTTGCAGGAGTTCGCCTGCCGCGGAGGCGCGGTGATAGGTCAGGTAGGGGGGTGCCATGCCGTATGCGAAGAACAACAACTCCCCGGTAGCCGGGCATATCTTGGGGTGGGCGGTCATGCCGGTTTCTAATTTGCCGTTGTAGTTGAACGGGCCCACGGTGTCCAGGTTGGGGGATAATTCGAAAGGCCAGTGCCCCTCTTCCAGGGCAAGGATCTTGCCGGCGTGACCAATGATGTGGGTATTGGCCAACGACTTTGCTCTATCGTCCAGGGCCTGCAACGGGTCAGCACCCTCGTCTTCCAGGAGTGGTGTGCGCACATAACGGTTGCGGTACCAGTTAGCCTTGCCGTTGTTCAACTCCACACCGTGAATCATACCGTTGCCCAGAAACCAGTGCAGACTTTCGCCGGTTTGTGGATTGGCGCCGTTGCGAAAATACCGGCCGTTCAATTCCGGTGGAATGCTGCCGGTTACACTTAGCTGGGTTTCGGTCACTTCTTCAAAAATTGGGGCAAAGTTGCCGCTAAGCCAAAATGGCTGTTCTTCTGCTGCTTCGGACATGAACTTCTCCTTAAATTAAACGGTGGGTCAGGTGGGGGCCATCATGGCTTTCATACAACGAATGGCCTCCAGGATGTATTCTTCTTTGTCATCCGGATTTGAATGTCTGCGCCAGGCTTTGTAGGCTCCATCCACCAGGGCAAATTGCAGTTGCGCCATGATGCGGGGGTTACCCCGGCGGATCTGTTGGTTGTCCATGGCGCGCTTGAGGTTGGTCTCTATGCGGTTGATGATGATGTCGCTGTTAACGGTAATTTCCAGTTCCGCAATTTCGGCACCCCCCTTCATCAGAATTTCGTATAAATCCGGGTTAGCTTCCGCAAAGGCAAAGGCGCTTCTGACAATACTTTCCTCGGTGAGGATTGAAGCTGTGCCCTCCGGCATGGTGGCGCTGGCAGCGCGGTGGCCAAAGTCTTCGGCCAGCTTCAGCAACAAACCTTTTTTGGAGCCAAAATGATGAAACAGAATACCTTCCGACACCCCAGCCTGCTGGGCAATTTGCGCGGTTGAGGTATTGTCAAAACCATATTTTGCAAATAACTTTTGTGCAGCGGCCAACAAGAGTTCCCGCTTTTGCGCGGGTTCTCTGCGGTAGGCTGGGGCTTGGGAGGACTTTGACAGGGCAGGCATGGGTGTTTAATACGGCTAGTTATTGAGTGATACTTTACAAAGTGTTACTCAATAAGTAAAGCGGTTGCGCCGGAATTTTTCTGCCGCAGGTCACCCGGCTATGTTGTTCCATCGGGCCGGCTATGGGTACCGGTTCCGCAAGAGGAGCTGATAGAATTGGTTGGGGCCTTAAGAGAGGATGGCCTCTGGGGAGTTACATTTAACGGGAGAAATTATGGTTGATCATTATTCTTCAGCACTGGAACTGGTCCGGGCGATCAAGGCAAAAGAAGTCAGTTCCCTGGAGCTTATGGATATGTATATCCGGCGGGTGGAACAGTTCGACGGGAAAATAAATGCGGTAGTTGTCCGCGACTTTGAACGTGGCCGGGCAGCGGCCCGGGAGGCGGATGCGGCCTTAGCCCGGGGTGATGACCTGGGCCCCCTGCACGGCGTGCCCATGACCATTAAGGATTCATACAATGTGGCGGGCCTGCCGACAACCTGGGGTATCCCCATGATGCGCGAGAATATTGCGCAAGAGGATGCAGATTCTGTGGCGCGTCTTAAAGCGGCCGGGGCAGTTTTTTTTGGCAAAACGAATGTACCACTGAACCTGGCGGATTTTCAGAGTTTCAACGAGATATACGGCACCACTAACAATCCCTGGAATCCGGGCTGTACACCCGGAGGGTCCTCCGGCGGTTCTGCAGCAGCCCTGGCTGCGGGTTTAACGGGTTTGGAAGCGGGTTCTGACATTGGCGGTTCCATTCGCAATCCCGCGCACTTCTGTGGAGTATACGGACACAAACCCACCTGGGGAGTGGTTTCGGACAAGGGACACGCCATGCCCGGCCAACTGTTGCCCGCGGATATTGCGGTGGTAGGACCCATGGCCCGTAGTGCGGAGGATCTGGCGGTGTCCATGGATATTGTTGCCGGGCCGCGACAGAGCGAAACCCGGGGTTGGCAATTGCACCTGCCCAGACCCACAAGGACAAAACTCAGCGAATATCGTGTGGCGGTGATGGCCACCCACGAACTGGCACCGGTTTCCGCGGAGATGGCGGAACGGGTACAGAGCGTGGCGGACGTACTGGCTAAGGCGGGTGCAACGGTATCGGATAGCGCCCGGCCAAAAGTCGATTTTGAGCAGAGTTTTGAGATCTATGCCGGGCTGCTGTGGGGGGTGATGGCTGCAGGTCTGACAGACGAGGAAAAACAGGCGAACAAAGATATGCTGGCCCAGGCCGGTGAAGTTCCCGGGGTGGCTGGACAGGCGTTGAAATACAGCGTGCAGGATCATGCCCAATGGTTGTCTTCCAGCAACCAACGGTATCATCTGCGCGCCGCCTGGGCGGAATTTTTTGACGAATGGGACATTTTGCTGTGCCCGCAAATGGCCACGGATGCCTTTCCTCACGACCATGGCGAATATATGGGCCGTACGTTAAATGTAGACAACGAAACTCAGGAGTACTTCCAACAGTTGTTTTGGTCCGGCACCGTAACCGTTGCCCATCTGCCCAGCACGGTCTTTCCCACGGGATTGTCCAAGGCGGGTCTGCCCATGGGTTTGCAAGCTGTGGGCGCTGAGTTTAACGACTATACCACCATAGATTTCAGCCGCCTGATGGCCCGGGAGCTTGGGGGATTTGTGGCCCCCCCGGACTTTCCCTAGCACCCCGGCCTGGCAAAAACTCAAACCGCTTACGTTGGGGTCAGACCCCAGCGTAAGCAGTTTAAATCTGCGGATGTGACCCTCAGTAAACCGCTAACATTGGGGTCTGACCCCAACGTAAGCGGTTTTGGTCGGGGTTAGTGGGTGCCGGTCAGCAGGTCGATAAAGGCGGCAACTGCCGGTGGAGCGTCTCGGGTGGCGCTCCGGGCCAGGCCGATACTCTCGGGCTGTAGCTGCAGTACGTCTTCAAAGACGTGAAATTCTTTGCGCAGGCGGGCACCCAGGGGCTTAAAAGATAGCACCGGGCTGATGGCATCGGTTTGCTGCACAATCTCAGCAGCCAGGGGGAAATAGTCGCAGATATAGCGGGGTGAGTTGACCGGGGCTTCCGCCCGCTGCAACGCCTGAGTTATTTCCGCGGACATGGGCAGGGTGGATGGGGGTAAAATCACCGGATAGGTCAACAGCTCCTGCTGACTTAAATCGGGGACAGCCGCTGCCGGGTGGTTTTTGCGCCCCACAAAGGAGTAGTGTAGCTGACCTACCGTCGCCCAGGGGAGTTCAGGCCAACTGTTCAGGTAGGTGCTGAGGCTCAACAATACCTCTATTTCTCCGGATACCAGCGATTGGGCCATGCGCTCAAACGGGCCTTCATATATTTCGATGGTGAGCTTGGGATATTGTTTGGCGAACAGGGCAATGGGCCGGACCAGCAGACTTTGCATGGCTGCCGGTGCAACCCCTACCACCAGGCGCCCGGCTTCCAGGGTGCGGTGGTCTTCCACGGCATTCATCAGGTTTTGGGTGTCTGCCAGAATCTGCCGGGCACGGACCACAAAGGCCCGGCCGGCCTCGGTCAGGGTGACCCCCCGGGGCAGACGCTGAAACAGCTTTATCCCTAAAATCCGTTCCACGTCAGCCACACTTTTGGTCAGCGCAGATTGGGTAATGGCCAGGGATGCAGCGGCCCGGGTAAAGCTCTCTGCCTGGGCCACTTCCACAACGTGTCTGAGTTTGCGTAGATCCGTAAGCATAATGGCGGTGTCCACTGTTTTGACCGGACCACCCGAGGTCCGGGATGGCTACAGGGGTCAGTTGATATGAGCAGTAGGAATACGAAAGAGAATAATTTGAATTAGACAGAATGGCAAATTAGGTCCAATCTTTTACCTTTGTCCTATTGGTTTCACCGTGAGGGATGTATGAACCTATTTCGCAAAGCAAATCTCGACCAGGCCAGAATTGATGCTTACGGCAAACCCTTGGCGGAATTGGACTTTACCCACTGGGATCTTTGGCAAAAGGATCAGGTATATCCCTACTTTGAGCGACTGCGCGCGGAAGATCCAATTCACTATACCCCGGAAAGCCGCTACGGACCGTTCTGGTCGGTTACCAATTTTGAAGACATCAAGGCGGTGGACAAGAACAACGAAGTGTTTTCGTCAGCCAGCGGGATCAGCATTGTCGATATCCCCGCAGACTTTGAGACCGAAAGTTTTATCGGCATGGATCAGCCTAAACATGACGTGCAGCGAAAAACCGTTACCCCGGTGGTTGCGCCAAGGAATCTTGCGGCCCTGGAGGGAGTAATTCGCCGGCGCGCCGGAGATATACTGGACAGTCTGCCGGTGGGTGAAACCTTTAACTGGGTTGACCGGGTTTCCATTGAGCTGACCACACAAATGTTAGCCACCTTGTTTGACTTTCCCTTTGAAGAACGCCGAAAGCTCACCTGGTGGTCGGATCTGGCTACGGGTGGCCGGGAAACGGGCCTGGTTAAAACCAATGCAGAACGTCGTCAGGGTCTGTTGGAATGTCTGGAAGTATTCACCGGACTGTGGCACGAACGGGCAAAAGGAGAACCGGGAAACGACTTAATCTCCATGTTGGCCCATGGTGAAACTACCCACGATATGATCAACCGGCCCATGGAGTACCTGGGTAATCTGACCCTGCTGATTGTCGGTGGTAACGATACTACCCGAAATTCCATATCCGGGGGGGTGCTGGCGCTGAACCAATTTCCCCGGGAGTACGATAAATTGCGGGCAAATCCCGCATTGGTGCCGAACATGGTGGCAGAGATAATTCGTTGGCAAACGCCGCTGTCACATATGCGCCGCACTGCGTTGACAGACTTTGAACTGGGCGGCAAGACCATCCGCAAGGGTGACAAGGTGGTTATGTGGTACGTTTCCGGCAACCGGGACAAAACCGTTTTTGAGGATGCAGATCAGCTTATCATCGACAGGGCCAATGCGCGCAATCATGTCTCTTTTGGTTTTGGCATTCACCGCTGTATGGGAAATCGCCTGGCGGAAATGCAGTTGCGCATTGTATGGGAAGAAATTTTGCAGCGTTTTCATGCGGTGGAAGTGGTTGGCGAACCCCAGCGCGTACGCTCTAACTTTGTCAGGGGTTACAGTGAATTGCCGGTGCGGCTGCACCCGCTGCAATAGCTTCAACCGGCCACCGCCTTCAGCGCCTGGGCAAGATGGCGTACCCCGGTGGTAATCTGGGTTTCGTTCAGGCTGGCATAACCCAGTATCAACCCGGGTTCCGGCGGTTGCTGCCGGTAAAAGGGGGCGGCGGGGTAAACACCGGTGCCGTTAGCCGCGCAGTGTTCTACAAGCTCGGGGATCTGCTCCGCTTTTAAGGTAGGCAGGTGCAACAAAAGGTGGATACCCGCCTGACTGTTATTTATTCGAATACGGTGGCCCAGGTGGTGGTTCAGTTCGGATATCAGCACCTGTCTCTTTCCGGCCAGCCGCCGGCGCGCGCGGAGTAAGTGCCGCTCCAGATGACCGGCGTTGATGAATTTTGCGAATGCCAGTTGCTCAAGGGTAGAGGGCCAGATATCCGCCATGGCTTTCAGAGCCGTAAGGGGTGCCAACAACGGCCTGGGTACCACCATCCAGCCGATACGCAGGGCCGGGAAGAATATTTTGGAAGATGTGCCCACATAGATCACGCTGTTGTGCTTGTCTAACGATTGCAGGCTGGGAATGGGACTTTGGCCGTAGCGGAATTCGCCGTCATAGTCATCTTCCAGGATAACGGTGTTATTGTGTGCCGCCCATTCCAGCACCGCCATGCGCCGTTGCAGGGGTAGGACAGCACCCGTTGGAAACTGATGGGAGGGCGTTAAACAAGCCAGTTTGGCGCCAACAACTGTATTTAGCTTTTTGGTTTGAATGCCGTCCCGGTCAACGGCAATGGCGCGGATATCTGCCTGGGCAGCCAACAGGCAGCGCCGGAAACCTCGATAGTGCGGATCTTCCAGCACAACGGTGTCGCCGTTATCCACTAACAGGCGCACGCATAAATCTATGGCCTCCTGGGTGCCCTGGACAATGACAACCTGTTCGGGGTGGCAGTGAACCCCCCGGGCCCGGGCCAGATATAGAGCAATGGCCCGGCGCAAGGTGTTGTGCCCGCAATGTGGTCCGTAACCCAGATGTTCCTGGTTGAGCCGCCGAGCACAACTGCCCACCACCCGCGCCCAGGTTTCCATGGGCAGGTCTTCATAAGCGGGTTCACCGTAAGCAAAGTCTACTGCCAGGCCGGCCTTGTTGCTGCGTTGAAACAACGCAGGCGGCACAGTCCTGGTGATCTGCCGGCTGTACGCTGAAGGGGTGATGGTAATGGAGGCATCTGGCGTGTGCCTGCCCTGTGGAGGCGCAGTCACCGCATCCGCGACAAAGGTGCCGCTGCCTTTCCGGCTGACTAGGTAGCCTTCTGCGGTCAATTGTTCGTAGGCCGCCAGGACAGAATTACGGGATATGCCCAGGTCTTCCGCCAGGGTCCGTGATGGCGGCAGTTTTTCACCAGCGCTTAACTGGGTGGACAAAATAGCGGTACGTAGCTGGGTATACAGCTGTTGCTTGATGGGCCGTTTGCTCTGTGGGTTCAGGGTAAACATGGCATCACTGTAATTGGCTCTATAAAAAATGTCTATTTTGGATCTACTAAGGAGCCAGTTTCTGGGTAAAGATGGGCCTTTATTTCTGGGGAAAGCCCGTGATGCATACGCAAACTTCGACAAAAGAACTGACCCCCACAGCCTTAACCAAGCTGGGCCGGGCACCGCAACGGGGCAGTTTTGACCTGGACAAGATCTGCGCCATCCTTGATGCATCTCCTATGTGCCATCTGGGGTATCAAACCGGGGAGGCCACCGCTGTTATCCCCACCTGTCATTGGCGGGTGGGTGATCGGGTGTATTGGCATGGTTCAAGACTGAGCCGGACCATGCAGACATCCCAGGCACAAAAGGTTTGTTTAACGGTAACCCACCTGGATGGCCTGGTGTTGGCCAGGTCCGGCTTTCATCATTCCGCCAACTACCGGTCTGCCATGGTATTTGGATATCCCGAGGTGGTTGCGGATAGGGCCAACAAGCTGGCGGTATTGGAGGCATTTATCGAAGGTTTGTTTCCCGGCCGCTGGCAGACCCTAAGACCGCCATCACAAAAAGAGATGAACGCCACCACGGTATTGTCCCTGCCCCTTGAAGAAGGCTCGGCAAAGGTACGCAGCGGCCCGCCCGCGGACCTGGCACAGGACCTGGCGCTGCCAATCTGGGCCGGGGTGATTCCCCTAACGGTGCAGGCGGCAGCGGCACAGCCCTGTCCGCATAATCCTGCTGACGTCACGCCGCCGGAGTATGTGCGGCAATTTTGTTTAGATTAACCCAGACCACCCTCACAGAAGGAGGCGACAATTATGCCGGCACCGGTAACGCCCTTAAAATCCATGTTGGCCCAGATCGACCACACACAACCCCTGCCTTTTGGGCTTTTACACGCGGATGAGCACGTCACGGTGGTCTTATACCCGCCACCCAGGGAGGATCCCCAGCCGCCCCATGATCAGGACGAGTTTTACTTTGTGGCCAACGGCACGGCAAAGATCAGCATCAGCGGCGAAGTGCGCGAGGTGGGTCCCGGAGATGCTGTTTTTGTGCCGGCCCTGGCTGAACATTGTTTTCAAGATCCATCCACGGATTTTTCCTGTTGGGCAGTGCTCTATGGGCCGCGCCGCACCGCGGACGCCTAGTCTGAGAGCAATGCCCGGTGCTTGAGATACAAACCCGGGTATGAACCAAAGACTTCCCTGCGGAGTCCCCGCATGCGTTGATCTAACCTCAGGCAGCCTGATCCTCAACAAACGGGTTGCCGGTGGTGCCGCGATAGTTTATCAAGTGGCTTTGCGTGCGGACTTACCACAGGGAGATTAAATGACATTAAAGTTATCCTGCGCCTTGGCGACTTCAAATGATTCCCATGAACATGCCGCGGTGGCGGAGGACCTGGGTTTTGCCCATGCCTGGTTCTACGATTCTCCGGCCTTGTATCCTGACGTATGGGTTCAATTGTGCCGGGCTGCCGAGCGGACCAAAGCCATTGGCCTGGGACCGGCAGTTTTAGTGCCGAATTTGCGCCACCCCATGACTAACGCTGCGGCCATTTCCACCCTGGTCAATATTGCCGGTGCGGACCGGGTGGCGGTGACCATAGGTTCCGGATTCACCGGCCGGTTGACCCTGGGCCAGCGCCCGCTGCCGTGGTCCTATGTCAGCAATTATGTGCGGGTGGTGCGGCAGCTATTGCAGGGTGAACAGGCGGAATGGGAGGGTAAACTCATCCAGATGATGCATCCCCCGGGTTTTGGCGTGCCCCGTCCGGTCCAGGTACCTTTTCTGATTGCGGCGGCGGGGCCCAAGGGGATGAACTGTGCAGCCCAATTGGGAGAGGGTGTATTTACCACATCCGCCGTGCAGGATGACCGCTTTGATTGGAACCCGGTATTGGTTATGGGTACCGTCCTGGAAGCCGGTGAGGATCCGGGTTCCCAACGTGCCCTGGCGGCAGCGGGACACGGCGCTGCCGTGGGCCTGCACTATGCCATGGAGTTTGGTACAGCGGATCAACTTCCGGGTGGTCGGGAGTGGATGGCGGCTTATGCGGATGTCCCTGAAGCCCAGCGGCATTTGGCGCTGCACGACAAGCATCTGATTGCCGTTAATGACCGGGACAAACCATTTGTCAACGGCCAGGTCCTGCAAGCCATGGGATTAGCCATGGAAAAGGCCGCCTGGCAAGACAAGCTGGCGCAAATGGAGGAGGGAGGTGCCACCGAGGTGGTCTTTCAACCAGCCGGTGACAATATCCCCCGGGAGCTTAAAGCCTTTGCGGATTTGTTGGGAGGCTAGATGTTATCCCGGCTGTCTTGTTCGCCGCCGGCTGTTTCAGCCGGAGCCTGCGCCGGTTGAACTGCGGGGTCGATCTCGGCAGCTTCTGTCTGCGCGGGTGCTGTCCAGGGACTTTCACCGGGGACCTCTCCGGGCCAGGGTCCAAAGGGATAGGGGGTGGCTTCGCTGTTGAACGTATTAAACCGGGCAATTTGCAGGATGTAGCTGGCAATGTTGGCGCCAAATTGGTGCAGTGCGCCATTAATGGTGCCGGTGATCAGAGCGGCAAAAAATTGGAAGATGGCAATGAGCACCATCAGGGTTTCAGCCACTACATACGCCAGACCAAAAAAGAGCATATACAAACCCCGCTGCCAGATGGTCTTGTCGGCCAGGTGTTCTTTTATTGAGGGTTGATGGGTGTTATCAACAGATGACATGGATAAGTATCTCCTAAAGGATTGACATTCTCTCATCAGTGGAGCAAGAGGTATGCCAACCCTATATGGCTATAAATATCAATAAGTTAGCGTTATCTTGTGCAGGACAATGGCCTTGCCTGGCGAATTTCGCCAACAATTGAAGGTTGTTGCTATCTTCGGGTGTGGGCTCAGCTAACCTAGCCGAGTGTCTGAGCGGGTGCTTCAGCTGGGACCAAAAAGAATCCATGCCACCACCCCGACAAAGGGCAACAGCAGCACAATGGCCACCCAAAGCAGCTTATGCCGGGTGGCGGCATCACTGCGCAAGGTGCGTATGATGGCCCAGGCGTTCGCAAGCAGGATGAGGATACCGGCGGTCATTTCCATATTGATACTCCATGTCCGGGCACAGGCGCTGGGGGAAGCTTAACCTATCTGCACAGGTTACTGATATAGTTTGGGCAACGATAACAATAGAGGAAGGGTGGAAGTGATCGATTTTGAAATACCGGAGGAGACCAAGGCAGTGCGGGCAAAAGTACGTGCCTTTGTCCAGGAAGAGTGTATTCCCGCGGAAGAAAACTGTACCGCGGAAAACTTTGACAGTGTCCTGGCAGAACTGCGCGGCAAGGCCCGGGCTCAAGGGTTATGGTGCCCCTTCATACCCACAGAGCACGGCGGTATGGGACTACGGCCTTTGGCCAATGCCCTGGTGCAGATGGAACTGGGTGAAAGTTTTCTGGGTGCCCTGTCGCTAAATACCCAGGGCCCGGACGATGCCACCATGCTGACCTTGCTGGAACACGGTACCGATGAGCAGAAAGAAAAGTATCTGGTCCCTTTATTAGACGGGCAAAAGCGCATCTGCTATTCCATGACAGAAAAAGCCGCCGGTGCGGATGCAACAGGCATGCAGACCACAGCGGTTTTGGAAGGGGATAACTGGGTCTTGAATGGAGAGAAGTGGTTCAGTTCTTCAGCCAGCGTTGCGGACATTGCGGTGGTCATGGCAAAAACGGATCCCGAGGCGCCCCGCCACGAGCAATACAGCACCTTTATTGTTGAACTGCCCAACCCGGGTTATCAAATCATCCGCAATATTGAAACCATGCAACCCCACACCGAGCTTGGATTAAAACTGGGGCGTTCGCATTCCGAGATCAAGATTGACAATCTGGTTGTGCCGCGAGAGAACATTTTAGGCGGGCGGGGTCAGGGTTTTAACATGGGCCAACACCGGCTGGCTTACGGGCGGCTGCGGCATGGCATGCACAATGTGGCCATAGCCCAGCGGGCGCTGGATTTGGCGGCTGCCCATGTGGTTCAGCGCAGCACCTTCGGCAAGCGCCTGGCGGACAGACAGGGTGTGCGTTGGATGCTGGCGGACTGTGCCGCAGAAATTTACAAAGCCCGTCTGATGCTGCTGCACATTGCCTACAAGGCGGAAAAGGGGATGGATCTGCGTCAGGAAAACGGCATAGCCAAAGTGTTTATGGCGCATATGGTTCACCAGGTGGTGGATACCGCCCTGCAACTTCACGGTGCGCTGGGGTACAGCCAGGATACCCCTCTGGCCAGTTGGTATACCGGGATTCGGGCGCAACGCCTGGTGGACGGTCCGGATGAGGTACACCGTTGGCGTACCGGCGCTAATGTGATTAAGGCTTTTGAAGCCCACGGGACCACAGCGTCTGCCTGTGGTGGCGAACTGCTGTAATGCCGGAATGGTTATGAACAAGTACTTACCCGGGCGGTTGGGGAATCCGGCTGCCAGCCTGTTGGATGACCCTCGCGGCGATCCCCGGATACAGGCCGCTTTGGAGTTGGCGGGTGGATTGGCGGATGGTGTGCCGCCGGTTGGTGTCAACCCCACTTATGAAGAATGTTTGGCCTACTGCGAAGCTTTTGAAGCTGCCGGGGCAGCCACTCACCCCATGCAGCTTGAGCTTATGCCGGCTTTTACCGGGGTGAGCACGCGCACGGAAGTGATTAAGGGTGTTGATGACAACGATATTACCCTGTATATCCATCAGCCGGTAGATCATGATCCTGGGGTATCGCCTTTACCCTGTATTGTGCATACCCATGGCGGTGGCATGGTGGTGATGAGTGCACAGGATCCGGTTTTTGTGCGCCTGCGCTCCAGTCTGGCGGAGACCGGCATAGTTGTGGTGGGGGTGGAATTTCGCAACGGTGGCGGCAAGCTTGGACCACATCCCTTTCCCGCCGGACTCAATGACTGTGCCAGCGCCGCCCAATGGGTTTATGCCAACAAAGCCACTCTGGGCATATCCACCATTGCCATGGCAGGTGAATCCGGCGGGGGTAATCTGA
>JANQMF010000236.1 GCA_028280225.1 Pseudomonadales bacterium
ACGACCCATTGTTGGGTGCCGGTTCGATCTCGTGGGCCGGCTCAGGCATTGGCGGTTCTGCCGGTATCCTCGTACAGGGGGCTGAGCGGCTTTTTCGATTGGCCGTTGTCTTGAAAGATGCAGACCCGCAATCGCCTCGTCAGCGTGGTCGCGCTGCTCACTCTATTGGCAACAGCCTGGCTGTTCTGGTCCGGCATCTACAAGCCAATGCTCCTGTGGCTGGGGGTCATCTCCTGTGTCATCAGTCTGTATCTGGCGCATCGGATTGGTTTCTTTCAGAACCACTCGGGGTTCCATCTGGCGCCCAGACTCATCCGCTACTGGGTGTGGCTGCTCAAAGAGGTTGGCAAATCAAGCTATGATGTTGCAAAAATTGTCCTGAGCCCAAACCTGCCCATCAGCCCAACCCTGGTTGAGGTTGAAGCCAAACCAAGGGGTCCCATAGGGCAGGTGATCCTGAGTAACTCGATTACCCTTTCTCCCGGAACAGTGACCCTGGATCTACATGACAGCAAACTCATGGTGCACTGTTTAACCCGGCAAGGGGCTGCGGCTTTGGACGAAGCTAACGAGGTTACCGCGGCGCTAACCGGGAAATAATATGTTTCTCAGCGCTTCACTCGCCATTCTCGTGACCATGGTCCTGGCGCTGATCCGGGCGCTGCGGGGCCCGACGGTCTACGATCGGGTGCTGGCGGTCAACATGTTCGGCACCAAAACCGCCTTACTGCTTTCGGTGGTGGCCTTTTTATACGGCCGTCCGGACTTTCTCGATCTGGCCCTGGCCTATGCACTGATCAACTTTGTTGGTGTGCTTGCCGTACTCGAGTTTTTCCAGAAACAATCCGCAAAGCCTGAGGCCGGGGAGGCACAAGATGTCGATCGCCATTGATGCCCTGAGCTGGCTGTTGTTAATCGGCGGCGGCCTGGTGGTCCTGATCGGCGGGATTGGGGCCTTGCGCATGCCGGACTTCTACACCCGGATGCACGCTGCCAGTCTAACCGACTCCATGGGTTCCATATTCATCCTGGCCGGTGTCATGCTGCAGGCGGGGTTGTCTTTAGCAGCCGTTAAGCTTGCCACCATCCTTATTTTTCTCCTGCTCACCGGCCCCACCGCCACCTATGCCCTGGCCAATGCCGCCTTCGTTTCGGGCTTACGCCCGAAGGCGAGCCCGGTTAAGCCTGCCGGGGACGGCTAGTGGTTATTCTCTTTGGCTTGTTCCTGCTTACCCTGCTGGTGCTGACGGCGGTTGCCATAGTCCGGACCCCGAATCTTTTTGTTGCCGTGATGCTAATGGCCATCTTCAGTCTTTTGATGGCGGCAAACTTTTTTATTCTGGATGCGGCTGATGTAGCGTTGACGGAAGCGGCTGTTGGTGCCGGGGTGACAACGGTAATTTTTCTCAGCGCCCTGGCGCTGACGGCTGACCGGGAGCGGGTGACAAAAACCGGCACCTATTTTGCGATGGGGGTGGTTTCGGTAACCGTTGTAGTACTGATTTACGCAACCTTCGACAAACCCGTCCTGGGCGACCCGAATGCGCCGGTACATCAACATGTTGCGCCCTGGTATCTGGAGCAGACACCGGAACTGATAGACATTCCAAATGTTGTCACCGCTGTTCTGGGGAGCTTCCGTGGTTATGATACGTTGGGTGAGGTTTTTGTTGTCCTGGTAGCCTGTATTGGCGTGCAGTTTATCCTTGGCGCATCGCCACCACCCCAGGCGCCTCGGGGTCAGGACGAACAAGGGCTGCGCCACCACCTGGTGCCGCAGGTGGTTGGCCGTCTGCTGTTCCCGTTTATTATCCTGTTTGGGCTATACGTTCAATTTCACGGCGAGTACGGACCCGGGGGCGGGTTTCAGGCCGGGGCCATTATCGCCACCGGCTTGATCCTGCATGCCTTGTTGGAAGGTGAATCCGCCGCGCTGAAGGCAATTCCGCCCAATACCCTGTTGGCCATGGTAGCCGGTGGCGCACTCCTTTACACATTGGTTGGCGTGCTGGGTATTGTGCTTGGCGGCAATTTTCTCGATTACTCGGTATTGCACAGCAACCCGGTCACCGGGCAGCAGATCGGTATTCTTATGATTGAAGCCGGGGTCGGCATTACCGTGTGCGGTGCCTTGTTGTCCATCTTTCACGCCTTTGCGGTCCGGGACTGAGTATGGACATATTGGGTTACTACAACTACTGGGTTTTTGCCGTCCTGTTAATGATCGGCTTTTACGCCGTTATCGCCCGGGGTAACCTCATTAAGAAGCTGTTGGGATTGTCCATCTTCCAGTCCGCGGTATTTCTCATGTATATCACCATGGACAAGGTTGAAGGCGGCACCGCCCCGATTATCCAACCCGGTGCGGTTGACCAGATTTATTCTAATCCGCTACCCCAGGTATTGATCCTGACGGCCATTGTGGTGGGTGTATCCACCACGGCGCTTGGGCTATCCATTGTGGTGCGTATCAAGGAAACCTACGGCTCCGTGGAAGAGCCGGAAATATTTGACGCGGATGATGTATGACCCTGCTTGAGCAACTTCCTGCCCTGCAGGTGGCCATCCCTTTTTTGGCGGTGCCCCTGGTCATGCTGCTGCGCCCACGGGGATTTGCCTGGCTGGCCGCGGTGGTCACCAGTGCCTTTGTCTTCTGCACGGCGTGTGCAATGACCGTCCATCTGCTTGGGGGTGGACACCTGGATTATGCCATGGGTTCATGGTCCCCACCTTACGGCATTGAGCTGAGGGTAGACAGCTTCAGTGCCATTCTGCTGCTGGTCATCACCGGAGCCTCCACCCTGGCCCTGCTTGGCGGGCAACAGAGTATTACCACACAAATTGAATCCCACCGCCAACCTATGTTCTTTGCCGCATGGCTGTTGGCCCTGGCGGGGCTGTCGGGCATTGTCTTGTCGGGGGATGCCTTTAATATTTTTGTCTTTATGGAGATCTCTTCCCTGGCCAGCTATGTATTGATTGCCGGGGGGCCGGACCGGCAGGCGCTGCCCGCGGTTTTTAAGTACCTGGTGATGGGCACGCTTGGCGCAACGTTCTACCTTATTGGGGTTGGGTTGGTCTACATGATGACCGGGACGTTGAACCTGGCGGACATGAGTGACCGGGTCCAGGCGGTTGCCGACCAAACCCCAATTCTGGTTGCCGCGGGATTTATCACCATTGGGCTGGCTTTAAAGGCGGCCATATTCCCCCTGCATGCCTGGCTGCCCAATGCCTATACTTTTGCCCCCCATATTGTGACCGTCTTTCTGGCGGCCTGTGCAACCAAGGTTGCGCTGTATGTCCTGTTGCGTTTTGACTTTGTTGTTTTCCAACCCAATCTGGCGGGCCATACGCTGCAGTTTTCTTACTTTCTTATGCCCCTGGCGTTGTTGGCGATCATCGTCGCCTCTGTTATGGCAATGCGGGAGAAGCACCTTAAGCGCCTGCTGGCCTATTCGTCAGTCGCCCAGGTGGGTTACATCATGCTGGGTGCCAGCCTGGTGAGCCAGGTAGGTATCACAGCCGGTGTCTTACATGTCTTTAACCATGCCCTGGCAAAAGGGACATTGTTCCTGGCGGTCGCCTGTCTGGCGTTGCGGCTGAGTTCACTGGGAATAGCCGGTCTGGCCGGAGCAGCCAGGATGATGCCGCTGACCATGGCTGCCTTTGTCGTGGGTGGTTTGAGCTTGATCGGGGTGCCCGGTACCGCGGGATTTGTCAGTAAGTGGTATCTGATCAGCGCGGCCCTCGCCCACGATTCGTTGGGATTGTTATTGGTTGTGGTGGTTGTCCTTGGCTCGCTTATGGCTGTAGTTTACATCTGGCGGGTGATTGAAGTTGCCTACTTCGCGGATGCCCCCGACACGGCTGCAAGCCGTCCCGTACCCGCGCTGCTGCTGTGGGTTACCTGTGTGGCCGCAGCGGCAAATCTCTACTTTGGCCTGGCCACGGGGGTGCCGGTATCCCTGGCGCAAGCCGCGGCGGGCAGTCTGTTGGGGGTTGCGCCATGAAGGCGGAGACGGCAATCCTTGCTGCCGTTGCACTGCCGCTTGTCGGCGCGCTGGGTATTGCTCTGACCGGGCGTATCAACAAAAACCTGAGGGAAGCGGTTACTCTGGCCACGGCGGTCGGCTTGATCTGGGTGGTCTGGAGTCTGCTGCCGGCGCTCTTTGCCGGAGCAAGGCCCGGCTTTACCCTGTTTGAAATTGTCCCGGGTATCAACATTGCCTTCAGGGTTGAACCCCTGGGCATGTTGTTCGGCGCCCTGGCGTCGGGACTGTGGCTGATCAATTCCGTTTATTCCATCGGCTACATGCGTGGTAATGGGGAGAAAAACCAGACCCGCTTTTATACTTGTTTTGCCATCGCGCTGGCAGCAACCATGGGTGTGGCGTTTTCAGCTAACCTGCTGACGCTGTTTTTGTTTTACGAAATTCTGACCCTGTCCACCTATCCCCTGGTTGCCCACAAGGGAGATTCCCCCACCGTATCCTCCGCAAGGGTCTACCTGGGTATTCTGTTAACCACTTCCATTGGCCTGTTATTACCGGCGATTGTCTGGACCTACGCCGCGGCCGGGACCGGTGACTTCACCCCCGGGGGGATACTTAACGGCAAAGTTGAGGGGCCGGTGCTGGGTTTGTTGCTGGGGCTGTTTGTCTTTGGCACCGGCAAAGCGGCGGTGATGCCGGTACACCGTTGGCTGCCCGCCGCCATGGTGGCGCCAACACCGGTGAGCGCGCTGTTGCATGCGGTTGCGGTGGTCAAAACCGGGGTTTTTGTGATCACCAAACTGATCGTTTTTGTTTTTGGGGTGGACACCTTAACGGCAGAGCCAAGTACCGCGTGGCTCCCCTATGTCACCGCGTTCACCATCGTGGCTGCCAGTGTGGTGGCGCTGAAGCAGGTGAATCTGAAACGTCTGCTGGCTTATTCAACCATCGGACAATTATCGTATGTCATTCTTGCTGCGGCAATTTTAAAACCCCTTGCTGAAATTGGTGCCGCCGTGCACATAGTGGCCCACGCCTTTGGCAAGATTACGCTGTTTTTTGCCGCCGGGGCCATCTATGTGGCTGCCAAAAAAACCGAGATTACCCAGCTTCGGGGTATCGGGCGGCGCATGCCGTGGACCATGGGTGCCTTTACCATCGGTGCCTTGAGCATGATTGGGGTGCCGCCAACAGGGGGGTTTGTGTCCAAGTGGTTTATTCTGGCGGGTGCTTTTCAAGCGGACGACTATCTTGCCATTACAACCATTGTCTTGAGTACCGCCCTTAATGCGGCCTACTTTCTGCCCATCATTTACCTGGCCTGGTTTGCCCGGGAACCGGAGGGTGGTGTTGAGCATGGTGAGGCGCCCCTTGCGGTGGTGATCGCCACAACGCTCACAGCGGCTCTGGCCGTGCTGTTTTTCTTTTTTAACGCCCCGGTGTTAACGCTGGAGAGTCAGCTGATTGAGGGTATGTCGCCATGAATGGGGAAAAGCACGCCAAAAATAACCCGGAACAGAACCCCGAACCCTGGCTGGTCAGGCCGGAGAGCATCCGCGGTATCTGCTACGGATCCGTTGCGGTGCTTGTGATCGTGGTCCTGCTGGAAACGGTGGTACCCATTAAGGGCTACTTTACCATCGATAACTGGCACGGCTTTGGTGCTGTCTTCGGTTTTCTGTCCTGTCTGATCATGGTACTGGTAGCCAAGGGTCTGGGTTTGTTGTTAAAACGGCCGCAAGATTACTACCTGGACATTCCGGCAGAGCAAGAGCAGGAGAAAGAGAAAGAGCAAGAGGAAAAAGTCGATGTTTGAACTCTTGTCTCCTGCTTTGTTCCTGGTGGCGGGTGCGCTGTTTACCGCGGTGCTCAAGGGACACTTGCGCACATTGGTTTTGTTTGCCGCGCCACTGGCTACACTTTGGGCAATCTGGCAGGTTCCGGACGGAGTTTCGGCAACCGTCACCTTCCTGCAATATTACGAACTCCAACCGGTTGAAGGCAGCCCGCTGCGCCGGCTTTTTGCCACGGTCTTTGCCTTAATGGCGTTTACCGGTGCGTTATACGCCTTTCGTCAGGCCAAGTGGTATGAACTTGCGTCTGCCCAGGCTTATGCGGCAGGTGCGGTTGGGGTCTGTTTTGCCGGTGACCTGATTACGTTATTTGTCTTCTGGGAACTGATGGCGCTGTTTTCGACGGTGATCGTCTGGTGTGGCGGTACGCCCGCGGCGCGTGCTGCGGGTGTGCGCTACGCGATTATCCACCTCCTTGGCGGGGTGATCCTCAAGGTGGGTATTGAGGGTGTTGTTGTCCATACCGGGTCAATAGACATTCAGCCCATGCTGGCCACCAATTTTGATACCTGGATGATTCTGATCGGGATTCTGATCAATGCGGCGGCACCACCGTTGTCGGCATGGCTGGCGGATTCATATCCCGAATCCAGCCCAACGGGCTCGGTATTTCTTTCAGCATTTACCACCAAGACCGCGGTGCTTGCGTTGATCCTCTTGTTTCCGGGGGAACAGGTGCTGATCTGGGTGGGTCTGTACATGGTCATGTACGGTATTATTTATGCCCTGCTCGAAAACGACGCGCGGCGTATTCTGGCTTATTCCGTGGTCAACCAGGTTGGCTTTATGGTCTGCGGCGTTGGCATTGGCACAGAAATGGCCTTAAACGGTGCCGCGGCACATGCATTTGCCCATATCATCTACAAGGCGCTGCTGTTTATGAGTGCCGGGGTGGTGATTTACAGAACCGGTAAATCAAAATGTACCGATCTGGGTGGTCTGTTCCGCACCATGCCCTATACCACAATCTGTTGCGTGATTGGCGCCCTGGCGATATCCGGATTCCCGCTGACGTCCGGGTTTACCACCAAAACGCTGATTTCCCAGGCGGCCATCGATGCACACCTGGGTGTTGTCTACCTCCTGTTGGCGGCGGCTTCCGCCGGTGTCTTCCTGCATGCCGGGATCAAGTTTCCCTGGTTTGTTTTCTTTCAGAAAGATTCGGGCCTGCGGCCCAAGGAAGCGCCGTGGAATATGGGCCTGGCGATGTTTATCTTTGCGGCGCTGTGTATTTTAATCGGAATTTTCCCCGGATACTTCTACCCGTTTTTACCTTATGCCATGGACTATGAGCCCTATGACAGTGCCAAAGTCCTGTTCTATCTGCAGTTGCTGCTGTTCTCCGGATTGGCTTTTTTTATTCTGTTACCGCTGATGCGCCGGACGCTAACCATTAGCCTGGATACCGATTGGTTCTGGCGTGTGCCTTTGTATCGGTTGTATACCTGGCTGGGGGTCGGGCTGAAACGTTTTGTGCATGCAGTCCGCGGGATTGCGGATGGGGTTA
Organism: Pseudomonadales bacterium; assembly: GCA_028280225.1. Taxonomy (GTDB): domain Bacteria; phylum Pseudomonadota; class Gammaproteobacteria; order Pseudomonadales; family Azotimanducaceae; genus UBA4421. The sequence goes on from JANQMF010000236.1 coordinate 7,356, forward strand.
AGGGTCGTGTTCAAGACTGGTCCCGCGGCGAAGGGTTAAAAAGCGGCACCCTGGGTGAGCTGCTTTCCCAACCTATTACGGCAACGTCGCTATGGATTGGTGTTCTGCTGATTGGATATGTATTTGCCTACTTTCTTTAGGCGACAACAACCCGTCAAGGCGTTTGCTGCTAACAAGCTGTCAGCCGCCATTTTTTGTAATCTCCCGGGCAACGTATTCACTGGTTGCCGCGCCGAGGGTCCAACCCAGCATACCGTGACCCAGGTTGGTATAAACCCCGGGGAGTGCGGTTGCCCCTAAAATAGGCCTGCTGTCCGGGGTCATCGCGCGCACACCGTGCCACCAGTTTTCGGTTGGATTCTCATAATCGGCTCCCTTGGGTAATAACTGTGCCGCTATGTTTCGAAGGGTATCAGCGCGGGTACCGTGACGCGCAGGGTGCGGATTTACGTCAGCAAATCCGGCAACACGCACCACGTTGCCTAAACGACTGAAAACCAGCCGCTTGGATAGCGCGGTAATGCTGGTGGAGGGTGAAGCTTCGGTTGCCGGGAACGTCCAGCTATAACCGGACATGCCAAGCACGGGCAGTTTAATGCCGTGAGGACGCAGCAGTTTTGTGGCGCCATCACCGGTTGCCAATACCACGGCGCTGTACGCCTTGTCGTCAGCCCCGGTAACGATGCGGCAGCGGCCTTTGTCTACAGGCACCAGGCGATCCACGGATTCTCCATAACGGGTGACAACCCCCTTTTTGACTAAGTACTGCGACAGACAAACCGCAAAGATATGGGCGTTGGCGGCTGCATCGTTGGGTGAGTAAATCCCCGCGACGGGAGGTTCAGCCAGGTCAGCCAGGGCAGGTTCAACCGCAATAATTTCCTGCTCGTTCAACACGGCCAGTTCAAGCCCCAGGTTGCGTTTGATCTCGATGCGCCGGAGCGTCTCCTGGTCCACTTCGTGTCCGAGCAGTACCACTTTGCCGTGTTGGGTGAAGTCCGCGTGTTCGCCGAACTGTTGCTTGAGGGTTTCCATAAGCTCAGCCGAGCGCTGGGCAAGTGTCAGCAAGGCTCTGGTGTTGTCATCCCGTTGTCGGCTGCGGCACTCGGCGAGAAATTTCAGCCCCCAACGGATAAAGTCAGGTTGCAGAGAGGGCCTGATGCTGAACGCCGGGTCAAAACCCAGCAGTATCCCGGGCAGCTTGGGGATAAGTTGGGGATCTGCCATGGCATCACAGAAGCTATACGACAGTTGCCCTCCGTTAGCCCGACTGGTTGCGCTTGCCGGTTCGGCGGCACGATCAAAAATTGTGACCTGGCAGCCTTGATTCCACAGATAATACGCAGTAAGCGTACCGACAATTCCACCGCCGATGACAGCGACATTCATTACCCTAACCCGAAGATCTTGTATGAACGGGCAAGTGTTATGTTTTTCGGCCCGGAAGGCTAATGAGGAATGTTTGCAGACGCATAACCTTAAGCTATAGGGCCAGGAGCTTTTCCGCCACCAGTTTGGCGTGGCTCAGAAAGATGTCCGTGGTCTTTGAGCTTCTGGAGTGGGAAGACTGCACGGCGCATACATCGAAGCTGAGCGGGGATCTCAGCGGGATGGCTTCCACGTCGGGGGAGCTATTCGATTTTGCGGTGATTTCATCCACGATGGACACCCCAATGCCCCGGGAGACCAGGGCGTGGGCAATCTGATAGGTCTCCGTTGCCGCCACAACATCCAGCGAGGCGTCCGCACTGTCCAAATAACTGTCGAGTAACTGACCCAGGGGGCCCCGATTGTTGAGTCGCACAAAAGGTAAATTTTGCAGTTGTGACAGTTTGATCGACTGCATCGAAGGCAATTTCAGTTTTGTGGGTTTGATCAGGACAAACTGTCCACTGGCGATGGGTGTGGTTTGTATTTCCGCTTGTTTGGGCGGATCAAAAGCGATGGCAATGTCGATGCGCGACTCGCGCAGGGCGTTGACAATTTCTTCGAAGTGCAGCGTTTCCAGTTCAAAATAGGTACCCGGATAATCGGACAGGAAAGAGGCAACCATTTCCGGCACCAGATTCACCCCAAGCGCGGGCGTGGAAGCCAGCCGGATGGCGTCGTCACCAATGCTGCGCAGATTTTGGGCAACCCGCCTGACGGTGCCGATCTTCTCGAACAGACGATCAACGTGTTCGTAGAGTTTGTCTGCTTCAAGGGTGGGGACCATGCGTCCACCGGACCGGTCGAACAAGCGGTACCCCAGCTGGGCTTCCGCATGGGACAATACCTTGCTCACGGAGGGTTGGGAGACATTGAGAATCTCCGAGGCTTTGGTGACGGAGCCGCAGGTATAGACGGCATGGAAAATCTCAATGTGTCGCATACGCATGGTTAAGCCCCCCTCATAATGCATATTCAGATCAGTATATCGACGATGACAGTGGCTGACATGTCCCCGCGTGTGTGTAACCGGCGGCTAGTCCGCCGGCAAGGTCTGTGCGTTGGGCCGGCGGGGATCCGAGGCCCCGTACAGGTAATGGGGTGAGATCATAATCGACTGGGTGCTGCCCATGGTAAAGGTGGTTTCGACCTGATGCCCCTTGTGCTCAAGCAGCCGTATCGTGTCGGCATTAAAGCCGGGTTCAACCTCCAAAAGGTCCGGCACCCATTGATGGTGGACGCGCCGCTCGTTAGTGGCCGCAGCAATATTCATATTGTGGTCGATAACATTGGCAATCACTTGAACCACCGCGGTGATGATGCGGCTTCCGCCGGGGCTGCCCACCACAAGAAAGGGCGCCCCATCTTTCAGCACAATGGTTGGCGATTGTGAGCTGACGGGCCGTTTGCCGCCTTCAACACGGTTGGCGTGGCTGGCAATAAAACCGGTGGCGCCGGGTATTCCCGCGCGAACCGAAAATGTGTGGATCTGATTGTTCATCAAAATGCCGGTCCGGGGAACAACAATCCCGGCGCCAAAAGAAGAGGAAAGGGTATAGGTGTTGGAAAC
>JANQMF010000025.1 GCA_028280225.1 Pseudomonadales bacterium
GCTAACGTTGGGGTCAGACCCCAGCGTTGGCGAATTATCGCTGGCTGCCGGTGGGCATATCCGCGCATTAAAACTGCTTACGCTGGGGTCTGACCCCAACGTTAGCGGTTACGGCTGTGAGGGGAAATCTTTGGGATATTGGATGCCGGTATCGCCAATTTTGTCCCAGTGGGCTTTTGATGCTACGTACACGTGGGCGCCGACTTTGATATCCGGAAGTTGTTGCGGGTCGATTAGACCCGCGGGAATCCAGTAGGTGGTTTCTTCCGGATCACAATGCGGTACCGGGCTGCCGCAGTTTTGGCAGAATGTGCTGCGGTAGTTGCCCTTGGAAAATACGCGGATTTGGTCTTCACCGGATATCCAGGAGAAATCCCGCGCGCTGGCCAGGCACATGGAAATGCATGCGGAACCCCGGGCCCGCCGGCAGAGCGAGCAGTGACACTGATAGATGTCTGTTACCGGACCGGCAACTTCAAACGTGACCGCGCCGCAAAAACATTCCCCGTGGCTCATTAACCAAATTCCTGGACCTTGAGCAATCAGGCTAACACAGGTGATCTGTTGGCCAGCTGAGAAAAACACATCTTCGTCTTGAATTAGAGGCTAATTTGCCAACGCTGGGGTCTGACCCCAACGTTAGCGAATTGGGGGAGTTAGAAGCCTGCCTGAATCACTTTTCGAATTCGAGCCCGCACCGAGGCTGGTTCATCCCGCAAGCCCATGCGGAAGAATGCCCGGGCTTCATCCTGATATTCCGGGAAGCGCCGGGCCAATTCGTAAAAACCGCTGTAGGACCAGGCTCTGACAAATTTAACCTCGTGGGTCAGGCTGTCTCTGACAAATTTCTCCACGGTCGCCTTTTCGGTTGGGGGTATGGGTAAATAGGCCATACACTGCAACAGGTGAAGTTTGCTTTGCCAATGGGTCAGCAGCGGGCAGAGCCGGTAAATCTCCGTAATTCCGTCCGCTTCAATTTGACCGGCATGCTCCAGATAGTGTTTTAACAGCCAGGTTGCCCCCTTCTGCGTAGCGTCCAGAGCAGCCAAACGAATAATTTCCCGGCTAAAATTGTTGTTTGCGCGCTCAGATTGGTAAATAGCCTCGATGTCGTCAGCGGATTTTCCATCCCACCTGCGTAGCCTGTCTTCCAAATTCACGGTCTGTCCCGCCCGGTCGGGCTAAGGTACAAACCAAATGGGTGATGACCAAACCCGCTCTTGAATGGTGGCTGGCAACCCCTCACGAGGCGCTACACCCGCACGTACCGCATCCCAGGTGGACCAGCGGCAGGTTGGATTTTCCAATCCGCGTACGTAGTAAAAAGCCCTTTGTTCCGGGTTAAAGCCCGGGTCGGTCCAGATGGTTTCCAACTCTGCCGCACCGGACCCTCCTGAAATTTCACAGGTTGTGATGTCCACCGTGGCGCCATTGTCCGGGCAGCGGTGGGTCTGCGCATCCACACTCAGTCCATCAGCACAGGCCACGTCAAAAACCTGCTCACGGGGTGAGCCGTCCTCTATCCAACCCTTAACAATCTGCAATCTTTGCAGCGGTGCTGAACGGGCATCTTTAGCCGCCCAGACAAAAAACTCAGGGCCGGCATCCCCATCAGCCACTAAGTCACCGCCCATGGGAACCGCTGACGCATAGAATCTGGATATCCGGTCTTCAGCATCAACCAGCTTGGTCAAACCATAACCGGCAAAAAAGCGCACCTGCATTCGGGGTCCGGAAGTGGCAAAGGTTTCCTTGCGGCGAAACGCCGCGTAGATGGAACCGCGGGTATTCTCTTCGGCCCAGACACCCGCCAGGCCCGATGCACCCCAGGTGGGGAACGAGGCGATGTCACCCCCCATATACCGGCTGCCGTCAGGCCCCGGTTCCGGCAATGGCACCGAGCCACGCATCACCGGCGTGCCATCGATAATGCCAGCCTTGCTCCAGTAATTGTCCTCATCAAATCCACCAGCCCCCACGTGGGTATCCGATGAGCCGATCAAACCAAATTGATAAGGATTAAAACCTTCGTTGGCGGCAAACCGCAGACCATTCAGATACGCTTCCCGGACATAGCTGCCCTGGGGTTTGCTGGGTTCCGTGGTGGCAACCTTCACCTCCATCAGCTCGAAGTTTGCCCACTCATCGTTCGGCGACAACAGCGGATGAGTCTCGGATGTACCCTTGACCTGGGTAATTTCCACCAGCGGTTCGTTACGCATCCGCTGCTCGGCATAAGCCGGCGAAAACCGGGTGCCATCAGTTTCCGCCAGCGCAAACATCAGGCCATTCGAACCGTTGGAGTTGTGCGGTATGGCCAGACCCTCTATGCCCGCAGCGCGTTGTTGATCCAACCAATCCCATAAGTCTTCCGGATTGGCGGAATCCATGCTGGAAAACGGCAGATCCGGAGGCGTATCCCGAAAAACAACGTTTCTGTGCAGATTTTCCCGTTCAGCGCCCGCAGCGGTATATTCATACGCCACAAAGGTGGTGAACCTACCCGGATTGTTGTGGCGCCGGGCCGCCGCCACCGTGGTTTCCCATGCAGAGCGGACAACCGCCGGATCGAGCAGATCATCGGGCTTATCCAACTGTTTTCTTAAATACGGAAACATGGCCTGAAACGCTTCCACCCGCTCCTGGGAATTCGAGGCTTCACGAATCGCCACCGCAATGGGATGTTTGCCAACGGTGGTCTCAGGATTGTCCATGGCCGGCAGCATACCCATATACATGGCGTGATCGGTTACACCCAGAAAATCCAAGGGTTGAGCTAATTGCATCTGAAAACCCGAAGGGTGCGCCAAGGCTGCACCCTTGGCATATTCATACGCAGAATCCGGTGTACTACGGGTACCGAATATAAAGGCATCAAACGACAACTGAGTATGAATGTGCAAATCACCAAACAATGCCCGCCTGCTCCCGGGGTCTATTGGCGCCTGCTGTACAGCAGCTGGCTGACCCACCTTTGCCGCCGCTTCTTTTGTGTTGTCAGCCCGGTTGTCTTCCTCTTGTCCGCAGCTCATCAGTCCAAGAATGATTAGAACCAGGCCCAACTTTGTGCAAGTTTTCATGCTCCATCCCCATTGACAATATGCCGCCTGCCTATCTTCACCCAAAGTTGCCTGAGGATCACCGACTAATTGCAGCCCACATTCGGAGCGCGTTTGAGCGAACTAATGGTAATGATTATCATTTGCGTCTAAAATAGACCACCTTCAACCAAGGTTACAAAGCAGATGAACTTGCCCGCCGCCACCGCCATTGCTGTCCTTTTCACCCTATTGTCCACTCCGGCACGGGCTGAAGCATCCGCTGATGCAACGCTGAAGGAACCATCCCGGCAATATACCTTTACCTGGCGCTTTCAACCCGAAAGCGAAATGGCGCCCAGAGGCGGCACCACCCAGGGTGCTGAAGTGACATTGGTTTCCGAACCTACCCCGGCCTGGCGCGCCCTTCAGGAGCCCGGTATCAGCCGAAAAGAAAAAGACCGCCGGGCCATCCTGGCCATGGCGGGCCCCTACCGGGCTTCTTTTGACTTTATCGAAGCTGTTGGCCTGAATCCGGGTTATACCCCGCCCCGGCCATATCAATCCTGGGGCACAGAATATGTTTACGTGGTCGCAGACCAGCCGGACTTTATCAGCTTGCAACACATTCTCGTGATGTTCATGACCCAACCCGATGGCAGCCAATCCGAACCCATTGTGGTTAAACACTGGCGTCAGGACTGGCAATACGAACAACGCCGCTACTATGCTTATACCGGGCACAATCACTGGCGCGCTAAGAAAGTACCCCGGGGGCAACTGTCCGGCACCTGGGTGCAGAGTGTGTACCAGGTGGACGACTCTCCCAGATATGCTGCTTTCGGCCGTTGGGAGCATACAAAAAACTACTCCAGCTGGATCAGCAGCGAAACCTGGCGGCCCCTGCCCCGGCGGGAATTCAGTGTCCGCTCAGACTACGACACTCTGGTGGGCACTAATCGGCACACCATTACCCCCACGGGCTGGGTACACCTGGAAAACAACAAGAAAGTGGTGCTATCACGGGCCGAAAACCCGGAACCTCTGGAGGTGTTGTCTGTAGAAGTGGGACTGAACCGTTACGAACAAATTACCCAACACGACTGGAGCGCCGGGGATAATTACTGGGCGCACACCGGTGCATTCTGGGCCAACGTAAGAAATCAGTGGGCACAACTGCTGCGCGAAGGTCGTGGGGTAAAATTGCACACCCGGACAGGAGAAAAGTCTCTATTTGCGGAAATGTTCTCGCTTGCCAGCACCTATGCAGCAGACGCCTACGACGCCCAAGCCGCGACTGACGCTATTGCCCGCACGTTAAGGGATCACACTGCACCCTAGGCTGCCCGCCGCATTACTCCACAACAGATTCAAACGTTTCCAACTCCGGATGCCCCAGATAGGTCCCCTTAGGGGCACTGGCCTGGGCGTGGGCTTTGCGAAAGGCATCAGACTCCGTCCACGCCTCAAAAGCAGCCCGGCTCTCCCAGATTGTGTGTGAGGCATAAAGTGTATGTTCGTCGCTGCTGGGGCCTTTAAGCAGACGAAAGGATGAAAACCCAGGCACACTTTCCAGGTGGCTGTCCCTGGTGCGCCAGACATTTTCGAAGCCTTCTTCGAAGCCCGGGGCTATTCTGAAACGATTCATGGCAATAAACATAGTAATCTCCTGTTAAATTCTATGTAATCTCCTATTAAATTCTATTGTGCGTAAACCATCAGCCGGTTGAGCCCGCCATGGTGTTCTACCGTCAGCGGTGTCCCATAAACACCACTCAACCGGGGCCCTTCCAGTACTTCGCCGGGAGACCCCGAGGCTATCAGAGCACCCTTGCACAGCAGATAAATATTGTCTGCATAGCGGCTGGCCAGGTTCAAATCGTGCATGACAATGATCACGCCTATACCCTGAGCCGCAGCGTCCTGCACCAGTTCCAACAACATAAGCTCATGCGCCACGTCCAGACTGGATGTCGGTTCATCCAACAACAAGAAGGCAGGCTGTGTCAGCGGCGCCATGGGACACACCTGCAACAAAGCCCGGGCAAACTGCACCCGCTGCTGTTCACCGCCAGACAAGGAATTGAAGGGGCGGTGAAGATAATCCGCAATATGACATTGCTCTATAACCGCCTGCATTTGCGTCTTCATCATGCCCTGGTTCGGGCGCACCCAGCCCATGGCCAGAATATCCTTAACTAAAAAATCAAAAACGATGTGGCTGGCCTGGGTCATTACCGCCCGTGCCAGAGCTTGTTCCAACAGGCTCATATCCGTCAGCTTGCGGCCATGATAGCTGATGTTTCCGGCTCCACATTTCAGTTCACCACTTATAAGCTTGAGCAGGGTGGTCTTACCCGCACCATTCGGACCGACAATAATGCTGACCTGACCGGCGGCAAACTCGGTACTGACGTCATTCACAAGAGTATCCTGGCGATAGGCAAACGATACATCATGCAAACAGATGCTCATCTGCGGCGCATCCGCGCAATCAGCCACAGGAAAAAAGGTGCGCCAAGGGCGCTGGTCACCAGGCTGACCGGCAATTCCGCCGGAACAATCACGGTGCGTGCTAACAGGTCCGCCAGCACCATAAGCCCGGCACCCAATAAAAGTGAGCCGGCCAACAGATACCGGTGCAGCGGCCCAATCATCAGCCGGACAAGATGCGGCACAATCAAACCCACAAAGCCAATGATGCCGGACAACGCAACCCCGGCACCCACCGCCACCGCCGACATCAGGATCACAACCCGTTTCAAACGCCCAACGTTAATACCAAGGTGCGCGGCTTCCGCCTCGCCAAGCTGCAACAGATCTAACTGCCTGCCCTGGCGAATCAGCAATATGCCGGCGGCGGACATGACCAACAAGGCCGGAATAACCGTATCCCAGCCCGCGCGGCCAAAACTCCCCATCATCCAGAACACCAGGTTACGTAACTGACGATCATCGCTGAGATATTCAAAAGCCCCAATGCCCACCGTAGACAGCGCATTAACCGCAATACCTACTAATAACAGGGTCACAATACTGAATTGACCAAACCAGGCAGCAAATCCATATAAGAAACTGGTCACCAGCAGTGCTCCGGCCACCGCCGCCAGCGGCACCGCGTAGGCTGCCCAGCCCGCAGGAAGATCAATCAAGTCCCCCAGAACAATCATGGCAATCGCCCCCAGCGCCGCCCCCGCAGAAACACCAATAAGCGTGGGATCGGCTAACGGATTGCGAAACAATCCTTGCAGGCAGGCACCGGATAACCCCAACATGGCCCCCACCCCGGCGGCCAACAGCACCCGGGGGGCTCGAATTTCAAAAAATACCGTGTGTTGCAAATCTGTCGCCTGCTGCCGCAATATCTCCCAAACCGGCAGCGGAATTGCGCCCACTGAAAATGCCAAAAACAAACTGATAACGGTCAGGGCCAACAAGACCCACAGCTTGCTGACCTGTGCTGTCAACATCGAGACAGACGCAAGAGACGAGGCCGGTACGCTCAACCCGGGTCACCTTGTGGTTTGAACTGTTGTGCCAGATCCCTTGCCGCCACCAGGGTGCGGGGGCCAAAACCCAGCAGGGTCATACCATCCACAGCAATTATTCGAGCGTTTTTTCCCGCCTTGGTCAGGCGTACACTGGGGTGGGCCAACACGGCCTCACGACCACCCGCCGCTTCAATCCCACGCACAGGCATAACAATAAACTCAGGATCAGACTCTGCCATGGATTCCAGCGAGATGGGTTTCCAGCCGCTGAAGCCGGCAAATACATTATTTGCCCCAGCCATAGTCAACACGCCGTGGGCTGATGTATCGCGCCCACCTCCGGTGGGCACACCATCCGCCAACGATAGTAATATACCCACCCTGGGGCGTTCACCCCCCTTATCAACCTGAAGCTGGTGGACCATGCCATCCATGGCATCCCTGAGCTTTGCTACGGCATTCGCCTGGGCGTCCATTATCTGAGCGATACAGGCAACCTTTTCGTAAATACCCTGGACGGTGTGCACCTCCGGCAGCACCACAACCGGCAGGCCCGCCTTGCGCACCTGTTCCACAACTTCCCCGGGGCCCATGTCATGTTCACCCAATACAAGCGTTGGGTTCAGTGCCAGCAGTCCTTCGGCGGAAACCGCGCGCACATAGCCTATAGACGGCAGCCGGGTAGCTGCCTGGGGGAAATTTGAGGTACGGTCCACCGCCACAATTTTATCTTGCGCACCCAGCGCATAAATGATTTCCGTAATGGAACCACCCGCCACCGCCACCCTGCTGGCATCCAGATCCCGGGTTGGACAAGACCCAGCCTCTGGTGCGGCAAAAGTCCGGGCCGTCAGCAGCACCAGGACGCAGACGGCCAAGTAGTTGTTCATTTAGAAAACAACCTTAAGTGTTGCCCCGGCATTAAAACCGGGTTGGGTGAACCGCTCCGGCGCATCGCCGCCAATGGAAAGGGTGTCCGCCCAGCGAATGTACTCCCGATCCGTGACGTTAAAGAGCCCAACATTCAGCGTAATGCTGTCTGTGATATCAACGTAGGCCAACACGTCAACAATGCCGTAGCCCGAGGTGGCCGGGCGTTCGCTGTCCGAAGCGATGTCACTTTCGTCCTTGCCTTCCACCAGGGTCATCACCACCTGGCCTCCCCAACGTCCACTTTGAGCGTCATACACCAGGCCCAGCACCGCAGTTAAGGGGTTAATCGTCTCCAGCGGCTCATCCCGCTCCAGATCTTCGCCGTCGGCATAAGCCAGTGAATAGCGCAGGCCAAACCCGGCAAGCGCTTCACTCAGCTCACCCAGCTCCACTAATCCGCTCAGCTCAACACCGTCTATTTCCACCTCCGCTCGGTTGACCGACTGAAAGGTGCGAAAACCATCTACAGGGTCTATGCCACCGGTTGCCAAAAATTGGGGGGCCAGGGATAAGGGGTCAATAAAATCTTCGTACTCGTTGCTGAATACGGTCAACAGCATGTCACCGTAGCGGCCGTCCCAACGCAGGCCCAACTCGATACCTTCACTGGTTTCGGACACCAGATCGGGATTGGCAATGGTTTTATAACCCCCCAGTGGATTGGTAAAACCAACGTTCACATCGTCGTAGGGGGGTGCACGGAAGCCTTCGCTATATCGGGCAAAGGTAGACCACGCCTCATTAAGCTGATACACCACGGACAAGGAGGTGGTGACCTCGGAGTCGTCATAGTCCTGGGGCAACTCGGTGCCCGGATTACCCGCCAGATAGATGGCATCCGCCTGGGTGTCCGCATCAAATTGATCGTATCGTACCCCCGGGGTGACCCGGAGCTTGCCGTCCAGGAATATGATTTCGTCCTGAATAAAGTAGGCTATCTGCTCAACCTCGGTGATGGGGAAGTCCCGAGTCGGCAGCGGAGAAAACTCAAACAGCGGGGTGCCGTCCAGGCTAAAGGTACCCCCGTTCCGCAAGGACTTGTTGTCCGTCGCGTAATAATCCACACCATAGGTCAGCGTGTGGGCTACTTCCCCAGTGTTGAACGAAGACCCAAATTGCACCAGCGCCCCTTCAATTTCCTGTTCAAACTCTGAATAGCGGAACCGGGTTTGTGGCCCGCTTGCCGCAGTACGCATTTCGTTGGTGAGTTGCTCGCTGGTACCGGTTTGCTGATATACCTTCAGCGCCAGGTGATTCAGCCAGCCTTCCTCACGGTCGTAGTGATAGTCAATGACCCATTTCTGCCGCTCGCGTTCGTCCCGGGCATCCCGGCTGTTAATCAAGGTGCCGCGCACAAATGCACCGTAGTCGGACAATATTTGCGCATCGTTGGTGTGCTCAAACTGTTCATAAGAGAGCAGAAAGTTATGTCCCTCCCAGGGTGTGAATTCCAGTTTCGCCAGAATGGAATCCACCTCAATATCCTGGGGATCCGCCTCCTGGCGTTGCGCGGCGGTGTACCCTGACGAGCCTTGAGTCTCTGTCTCTTCAGCATCCCGGTGGGTATACGATATCAGGCCGGCAATCTGTTCGTTGCCCAGCGCCAGGGTGGTGGAAGCATTTAAGCTGCTGTCGTCACTGGAATAACCGGCGTTGATGTCAGCATAAAACCCTTCTGCGTCGCTGACATAGTAGCTGGGTTTTTTGGTGGTAAAGGAAACAATGCCGCCCAGGGCATCGCTGCCGTACAGGGACGATATGGGTCCCCGGGCAATCTCCACCAGTTCGATGCTGTCAACATCCACAAAGTCCCGGCGGGAATCCAGGAACGGGCCAAAACTGAATTCATCCGGCACCCGCACACCATCCACAATGGTCAGCACCCGATTGCCTTCTATTCCTCTGATATTAAAACCGGATAAGCCGAACCGGCTGCCGGTGCCACTGACCGACACCCCCGGCTCGAAACGCACCAGATCAGCAATGTCCCGGGTGATCTGACGCTCAAGTTCTTCTGCGGTGATAACGGATATAGATGCCCCAACTTCGTTCACCTGCCGCTCGGTCCGGGTGCCTACGACTGTCATTACCTCGGTTTCCTGGTCTGCAGCCGCCTGTCCAGTCTCAGCAAAAATATGCCCTGAGGAAACCAGCGTCAGCAATGTCAGCCATGTGGCGCAAAGTGAAATGGTTTGTTTGTGAGCCATGCCCAACTCCTTAGAAAATACAGACGGCATCATCCGTCTAAGCGGGTTAAATCAATGGGCCGTTCGGCGGTGGGAAGTTGCCGGGAGACCATGGCATCAGCCAGCCGGATTAAGATAGCCGCAGTGCGCTCGTGGCCTTCTGCGGCAATAATCCGATTCACCGCCATGTTCAACAGGGCATTATCGAATCTTGCCTGAATATTTGGGCTGACATCGAGGAACACCTTGGGCATCACTGCTTCCAGCAGGCTCATGGCAGTTTTTGTATCTTTAACCTCCTGATCCAGGACGGTTCTGTCACCGGCTTTAACCAGATCTCTCGCTAGTGCTTCCACGCGTCGTATTCCCAACCGTTAAACGAAGCGCTATTCGAACCTATTTTAATTGCAAATGCAAATCGTTCTCATTAATATTCGCGAAATGAATGCCGTGTCCAAGGCAAACTCAAGTACGTGAGTCACCCACAGCCCAGATCAACCCATGATGCAAGCGATGGATCAACAACAACCCCAGCACACCATGTTGGGTTGCGCCGGCCACCCAAATGGAGCTGCACCACATGCATAAGGGGCGGGTAATGGCCGTGTTAGCACCCGGGCTTATTGCCTATTCCATGGGGCAAACAGTGCTATTCGCCGTGGCCGGACCCGCTTTTCGGGAAATGGGGCTGCGTGAGTCTCAACTTGGGCTGATCATTTCCGCATCCGCTGTTGTATTTGTCTTTTCTTCCGCATTCTGGGGCAAAATTGCAGACCGCTGGGGCCGCCGTCCCTCCATCCTGTTTGGGCTGACCACCTATGGTTTAATCAGCCTGGCCTTTGCGGGGGTGATGCAGCTTGGGCTGACCGCCCAGATGGCGGCAACAACCGCCTTTGTGTGGCTGCTGGTGTTGCGCCTGCTATACGCTGCCCTGGGGGCGGGTATTCAACCGGCATCCGTTGCGCTGATGGTGGACTTATCCGATGAAAACAACCGCTCTTCCGCAATTGCGGTTGTCGGCGCCGCCTTTGGCATCGGCATGGTTCTGGGCCCGGCTTCCGCTGCGGGATTGGTCAGCTTCGGCTTGTTGACACCCTTATACGCCATTGCCCTGTTTGGCATATTTGCCGCCATTCTGGCCGGTCTGTTTCTGCCATCGGATCAGATTCGTGAATCTGATGACGCGGAGGAAAGGGATATGGACAAGGGTCCTCTCCTGCCACTGATCGGCGCGGGCTTGTGTTTTTATGTGGCCATGTCGATCCTGCAACAGACCTTTGCCTTTAACCTGCAGGATGTGCTGGATACAAACAGCACCGATGCTGCCCAGCTGACCGGCTACTGCTTTATGGCCATTGCCATCGGCACCTTGGCGATGCAGGGGGGTGTCATTCAAGTGCTGAAGCCCGAACCGAAAACGCTGCTGTTTGTGGGGTTTCCCTTTGTTCTGGCCGGGATCATCCTGTATGCCCGGGCAGACGGTTTTGCCCTGATGCTCACCGCCGCAGTACTGATGGGTTGCGGTTTTGGCCTGACCACCCCCGGGCTGCTGTCCGCTGCCTCCTTACTCAGCGACAACACCCAACAAGGCAAGATTGCCGGCATTATGCAAGCGACCATGTCCGCCGGATATGTCATTGGTCCCCTCTGCGGCACCCTGCTGTACGAGGCAAACCGGCTTTTTGCCGCCGGCGCTGCTGTCGCCACCACCGCTATCGCCGGTATTCTGGTCTTGCTGTGGGCCCTCAAAATAAGGCACCCGCAACCCGGACATTCCGCTTAACCGGGCTTCAGGCCGTTCACTATGATATTCGCCTGACGCGCGTAACTCTGCTCAAAATCCGGCGGCAACATCTGGTTCAGCGCAGCCTCCAGATTAGGAAACTGTTCCAGCTCGTCTTCACTCAATTGCAGGACCTTATAGCCGTATTGGCCATTTTCCTCTTCCAGCCGCACAAGCTGTTCCTCCTTTTGCACAAAGGTAAAGACATGATCCAACACCAGGCCATAGGCCTGAAACGCGCCCAGGGGCGAAAAGCCATCGCGGATTAACACCGCTAGAGAATATTCAACAATGGTGAACGCAGCAGGGGTTGTTGGGCCAATTTTTATGCCATAGGCGCTTGCACCCGGGGTGCGTTTCAGCGCAACTCTGAAGCTCTGTCCCAATTCCAGCAGATAACGATCCCAGGGCAGGCCGGCATCCGGCAGCGACACCCGGGCACAAAAAGTATCCATACACTCATCCAACAACGCTTCCCGGGACGCTACATAGCGGTATAGCGCGGTGGTGGAGACGCCCAATTCTCTGGCCAAACCATGCATGGACAGATTGTCGACACCCATCCTCAGGGCAGCTTCGACTATTTTTTCTTTGTTGATCAGCGGTGGCCGCCCCCCAACCGAAGGCGGTTCACTTTGCAAAGCTCGTCGATGCCGTTTCATACCTGTGTCCTGAAACCATGTGTACTAGAGCAAGAGGCCAGGCCCGCAGCCGGGAGATCCATAATCATAACAATCTTTGGCTCCACGCTGCATTGATAATGATTCTCATTCGTTGTTTAATAATATTAACTAATCAAGTTGACGCCTCAACATGTCCATCGAATCAAGATCCATGCGCACAGCCCGCGTCATCATTCAACATCGCTGGTGGTATCTGTTACTCACAACCCTGTTGACCTTCCTCACGGCCAGTCAGCTTCCGCACCTAAAGATCGACAACTCCAACGAATCATTTTTTCAGACCGGCGATCCCACTAAGTTAAGGCTGGACCGGTTTAAAGAGACCTTTGGCAACGACGATTTTGTCTTTGTCCTGGTTGACGTGAACAACGCATTTGATCCGCAAACTTTACGGGCACTCCAAGGGTTGGCCGAACGCCTGGATCGGGAAGTCCCACACTTGCTGGACCTGACCTGGATCGGCAATGTGGAATGGATAGAGGGGGTCCCCGGCGGCATTGTCATCGACGAGCTGATTCCCGACTTGAATTTACCGGCATCCGAACTGGGTGAGATTAGCGCCAGGGCATTGGCAGACCCCTTATATCGCGACCGCCTGGTGTCCGCTGATGCCCGCACCGTAGGAATACTGTTGGAGTTCGAAAACTACCCGGAATTGGGTATTGATCCACGCAAAGAAAGCCCACCGGTCATCCAGGCCATTGTTGACGACTTTAAGACTTTCGAAACCCATCTGGTGGGTGGCCCGATCATGGACTACGACATGGACAACCAGACCGCAGTGGAGGCACCCCGCTGGATGATGGGTGCGCTCCTGGGCATGTGTCTGGTACTTGCCTTTACCACCCGATCTGTTTTGGGTGTTCTGGTACCCGCCGCCACCGTGATCCTCAGCGTCATCTGGACCATGGGTTTTGTCTCCATGCTTGGGTTCACGCTGAACCTGCTGGTTATCCTGGTACCTACCCTAATTCTGTGTGTGGGTATTGGCGATACCATGCATGTGGTTGCGGAACTCCAGCAGCACGAGCGAACGGGATTAAGCCGCAAAAACGCCTTGATCGCTACCTTGGATTTAGTCACCCGGCCCATCATCCTCACCACGTTGACCACCGCCATAGGCTTTTTAGCCTTTGTCGCCACTGATCTGATCCCCTTACAACAATTGGGTGTCCAGGCGGCGCTGGGGGTGGTAATTGCCTTTGTTTTGACCTTCATTTTTGCCGTCCCCGTGCTGTCCTTCAGGACCGCGCGCTGGCGCAAGGCGGAAACGGCACCTAAGGAGGATAAAAAGACGGACCTATTTGATCGTCTGCTGACCCGGACCGGCAACTTTGTCACCGCCAATCCGCTGTTGATCGGCGGCACATTTTTGGTTTTGACCGTCGTGGCCCTGGTTGGCATGTCCCGGCTGATTGTCGAAACCAATACCATCCAGGATCTGCCTAACGATAACCCGCTGCGCGTGGCGTTCGAATATGTAGACAGCAAAATGGGCGGATCCATGTCCATCGAAATTGTTGTTGATACCCGGCAACCCGATGGCATTAAAAATATCGATTTATTGCGCCAGGTTGAGCGCCTGCAGACCTTCCTTGGACAACAACCCGAGGTTACCCAGACCTCCAGTGTATTGGATCAACTCAAACAGATGCACCGCGCGGTACATGAGAATAACCCGGCCGCTTACCAACTGCCCGACGGCAGCAACCAGGTTGCCGAATATCTGTTGCTGTACGAGAGTGGCGGGGGTAACCAACTGGACAGTTTTGTCAGCTTTACCTACGACCAGATCAGGGTACAAGCCAGAACCAAGTCCATTGCGCTGCGTGATGTTGAACGCCTGCAACAGGCTATCAACAACTTTGTAGAGGCAGAATTTTCCGGCAACGTGAGCGTCTACGACACCGGCACCCTGAGTATGTTTGCACGGATTGCCGATTTGATCGCCAAGGGGCAGTTGCAAAGTTTCTCCCTGGCATTTGTTGCCATCGCCCTGGTGATGATTGTCACCCTGCGGTCAATTGCGCTGGGCGCTATTGCCATGATCCCAAACGTGCTGCCCGTGGTTTTTGCCCTGGGCGCCATGGGCTGGTTCGGTGCTCAATTAAATATGATCGGGATGGTTCTGGCCCCCATGATCCTGGGGGTTGCGGTAGACGATACCGTCCATTTCTTTGTTCGCTACCGGCGCTATTTTCACGAAACAGGAAACTACACACAGGCTTACCTCAAAACCCTGAGAACCGTTGGCCGACCACTGCTCTTTACCACCCTGGTGCTCATTGTTGGCTTTAGCGGCTTTCTGCTATCAATTTTCGCCGGACCACGGAATTTTGCCTTGGCGTCCATGCTCGCCTTTTCTACCGCTTTGTTGGCGGAATTCTTACTGGTCCCCGTATTGTTGTCCTGGCTCAAACCCCTGGGCCGGGAAGAAGCAGCCAATACCGTCAACTCACCGCTGATTACCACCTGAGCCTTGGAGGGCACCATGCATATCCGCATTCTAATCTGCATAAGCACTTTGTTGCTGACCCATATCGCAAACGCCACGCAACTCAGCGGCAGGGAAGTTGCGTTAAAAATGGATGCCATCGACACCTCTTCGGACGGCACCCGGGATGCCACCATGGTGATCCAGCGGGGTAACCAGCAGTTGGTCAGAAAGCTGGCCATTTTGAATAAGAAATTTGGTGAAGACGAGCGATCACTGATCCGTTTTGTGGCACCTGCGGATGTCCGCGATACGCAATACCTGTCCTGGACCTATGAGGATCCCCAGCAGGAGGATGATATGTGGGTCTTCTTCCCCTCGGACAATCTGGTTCGCCGCATCAGCGGTGGGGGCAAAAAGGGTTCCTTTATGCGCAGCGATTTTGCCAACGAAGATATTGAGAACCGCGCGGTTGACGACGATGTCCACACCTTTGTTGAGCTGTCTAAGCTGAACACCCGGGATGTCTATGTGATTGAATCAAAACCCATAGCCGCCAAGGCCAAGGATTCAAACTACCATCACCGTCGGTCCTGGGTGGATCAGGAGTATTGGATTCCGCTGCAGATTGAGTACTACGACACCAGGGGACGGTTGATCAAACGGCTGTCTCAAGGGGACATCCAACACATTGATGGCATTTGGACCGCTACTAAACTGGTTATGGAAACACCGCGCAGAAAGTCCAAAACACTCATGCAGTACGACAATGTGCGCTTTAACGTTGGTCATGCCACCAGCCGTTTTGAGCAAAGTGCCTTAAAGCGTTAAACCAATGCCTTACCCCATCGTGGCGTATGTCCTCTTGTTGGTCTTGTGCCCAACCATTGCCGCGGGAGCGTCGACGGACTTATTTGACTTTGATCTTAACGCCGCCGCCCCAAGCCAGGTGGATGATCGCTGGCGTATCGCCGGATTCGCCGAATCCAGACTGCAATATACCCAATCCGGAGACTGGCTCTCGCGGCGCCACGCGGGTCAAATTGAAGTACGCTACCAGCACAGGCAATGGCGCAGCTTTGTGGCCGGCCGGGTCCAGTACGACGGTCCCACACGATCCTACAGCACCCCCCTGCGCAGCGAGCTTGTGGAAGCCTACATTACCCATGCCGGTCAAGACCGGGATATCACCCTGGGTAAACAGCGGGTGGCATGGGGTACCGCGGATGGGGTCAGCACCATCGACCGGGTCAACGCCATCGACCTGCGCGACCCTGTCGGAAATGCACGCACCGCTTCGCGCAGACCGTCCTGGTTAGTCAAATGGCGCCAGAAAGTTGGGGCGGGTGATCTGGAAGCGGTTTGGTTGCCCCGGGGGCGGGACCGCAAACTCCCGGAGTTCGGCAGCCCCTGGGAGCCATCCAGTCTGCACACCTTGCGCGCCGGGGCAAAGTCCAATGGTACTGTACTTGATATCCGGGACTTTCACCGGCCCGAAGGCGGGCTGCGCTACACGGTTTACGGCCGGGGGGTGGACTGGGGCGTTGCACTGTTTGAAGGTTATACCGACGCACCCGTCATTTTGGCCGCAACACCGGATGGTCTACGCCTCTCCCCCGAGAAAATCCGCACCTGGAACGTAAATACCGCCTTTGCCTACGCCGGCAGTACTTTTCGTGCGGAAATCGCCTATACCCCACAACTTACCACCGCGGGCACGCGCAGTAAGCTGGTCCAGGCCGTGGTCGGCTGGGACCGAACCTTTTTTGCGAATCTATACATTAACGTACAACTGTTTGCTGACCGGTTTACCAGCATTGACAGAACCGATCAGGGCATCACCTTTGCCGTCACTAACAAAACCTTGAACGATTCCGTCACGTACGGTACCCGCGGGCAGGTGACCAGTGGTGCACAATCTGCCGTTGAAGTTTTCGCCGATTACAACGTTAACGATGCCTGGCTATTGTCTTTGCGCACCTTAAAGTTCTCAGGGCGTAGCGGCACCGCGCTTGATGACTTTGACAACAACGATCTTGTTGAGCTGACTGCCCGTTGGTCGTTTTAGCCTGGCTCGTTTCGCAAGCCCAGCGCTAAAGCACCAGCACCCAACTGAGGGCATAAAGGACCACGGTTAATCCCGCCGCGGCTACCCAGCCGGCAATCACGGAGATGCGCACCAGACGTTGATGTGTTCTTTGATTCATCAGGTCTTAACCAGTGAAAGTGCGCGGATACCGGTACAGTGCAGATCCACCGCCGCCAGTTGTTCAACATAGTCGCCTGCTGCCCGGCGGAAGGTAAAGTTAAGCCGGCCACCAATCATCCCGGACAATTCCACCTGGGCCTTGGCGTCCTGGCCCCGCTGTATGGCCTGCAGCACACGAACCAGGATATGTTCATCCCCGCTTAAGGTTTCGCTGTTACAAAAGTGTATACACACCGGCCGATACGCTGCTGCGGATATCAACATCATGATTTCATCAATGAGCGGCAAGGCGGCCACACAGCCAATTTCGTGGTAGCGGCCGACCAGCAGCCGCACAACACATTGTCGCTGCCGTGCGGCCCTTACCCAGGTCCTGACACTCCAGACAAACAACTCTGCCCCCGGAGATAGCGCAGACAACTTAATTTGCGGCGCCGAATTGCGACTGCATTCAAGTGGTTTGATGTCCTGATTATCCAATCTTGACCTCTTCTTAATATGGTGGCGAGATTGGCCTTGATATTATTGCAAATGAGAATCATTTGCAATTAGTGAGCGGTTGATGTGCGATTGATGAACGATCGGCGAACAGGCAGGGTGGGTGGCTTAAGGCACACCACCCGGAGCATAGCCGGCTGTGGCCTGACAGCGGGTGCCTGTCCCAATACGAAGTAGTCCCGATACGAAGCATCTGAGGACCGCAAATTCAGGCTAAAAAGGCCCACCTCGTTGGGGTTTCGTTGAGACATCCCAACCTTTTCTCATAACCATGGCCCACCTCTGTAAATGGTCCTGCCACAATGCCAAAACCAACCTCCCATCTTGCCAGCCTGTGGGTGATTTATTGCCTGACGTTTACCCTGAGCCTTATCCCTGAATGTCATGCTCAGGCTTCGCCCCAGAGCGCCCCCATCGAGGAAATTGTCATCCGGGCACAAAAAAGAGACCAGACCTTGCAAGACGTTCCCCTCAGCCTGAGCCTGGTTGACGCGCAGCAACTGGACCAGGGTGGCGCCGCAAGCCTTCAGGATGTGGGTTATTGGCAACCCAATGTGCGCCTCAGTCCGCAAATCACCGTCTCCCACTACGCCAACTTTTACATCCGCGGCATGGGTTTAAATGGTTCCGTGGTATCTGATGAGCCGGCGGTGGGCGTTTTTGTAGACGATCTTTATCTGGGTTTTGGCGGTGGAGTGCTCACCGACTTTGTCGACGTGGACAGCGTGCAGATACTGCGGGGGCCCCAAGGCACCCTTTACGGCCACAGTACCACCGCCGGGGTGGTTAAGTTGACCCACCAACCTCCGGTTTTTCACCCGGGATTTACAGCCAAGGTTAAATTGGGTTCCGATAAATTCCGCTCCCTGGCTGCGACCATGACCAATCAGCTGGACCGCAATGGCCATTGGGCCGGCCGTTTGAGTGTTTTGACCAAGGAACAAGACGGCGCCTACCGCAATATTCACCCCCTGGGCGAGGACATTGGCGCCGCCAGGCTGAAAGTTATCAAACCAAGCCTGCGCTGGCTTCCGAACGATAACTTTGAGTCTTTGCTGCGCCTGGAGGCGGGCAAATCCACCAGTACCGTGGGGCCTCGCTACGCCTTGCTGGAAGGCAGCAATAACAGGGTGGAACGCCTCTTTGACCTGCACCAAGTGCCACGGCCGGATGAAGGCACCCTGATGCTCAACAACACCCCTGATCTTCAGGGCAGGTGGGCTCAGGCGGTCTTAACCGTGGATGTAGGTTTAACCCTGGGTGAACTTAAATCCATCACCGGCTATCGCACCTATGATCAGGAAATTGCCGCTGACGCTGACGGTTCCCCGTTTACCGTTTTTGAGTTTTCTGACGACACCGAAATTAATCAGCATCAAGTCAGCCAGGAGTTTGTTTTCAATATGGATAACAGCTGGATGGCAATAACCACAGGCGCCTACTTTTTCAAGCAGCATATACACTATCGGGAACACCGGCTGATGGACACGAATACCGATAGTTATAACGAACAGTGGAGCCTTGGCGAACTGGACCACAGCAGCTGGTCCTTGTTTGCACACACGGAATGGGACATCACCCCCCGTCTGACTCTGGGATTGGGGGCGCGTTACAATACCGAAACAAAATCCGCAGACTATGCCCTGCGCGCCAGGCAACCTGACCCGCCCTGCGTGAATGGATTTGCATCATGTGTACCCACATTTTCGGATCGTCACACCTGGCGCAGCTGGGTGCCCAAGATCAGTCTGCAACGGTACTTAAATGACATGAGTCATCTTTTTGCCCAGGTCAGCCGCGGCTTTAGAAGTGGCGGCTTTAACATGCGCGCGGTGCTACCGTCTCCGGTTGGACCCTATAAGCCGGAACAGGTTACCGCTTATGAGGTGGGCTACAAGATGCACCTGGCCGACCATGGCGCGAATCTGAATATAGCGGCGTTCTACAACGTCTACGATGACCTGCAAAAAACGGCCCTGGACAATGATGGTAATCAATCCATCTTGAATGCCGCGGCAGCCAATATCCGGGGTATCGAAATCACCGGCACGCTGCAGCCGACAACGTATCTCGCCTTAAACATCAGTGTTGGGCGCATGTGGGCAGGTTATAAGTCCTTTGCGGGTTTGGATGTTGACGGTGACGGGGTGCCGGATCCGGAACTGGCAAGGTCTTTAGACTTGCCGGACGTCCCCAGTTGGACTGCCGCCTTTCAAGCTGCCCTGACACACGACTTGGGATGGGCCATTCTCGATCTGAATCTGGACTACAGTTTTACCTCCGGCTTTATGACCAACGAAGTGAATACCGCTGAAGTTGACGGTTACTCACTGTTTAACGCAACCATCGGGGTCACCTGGGGTGACCACTGGAGCGCACGCTTATACGGCCGCAACCTGCTGGATAAATTGCACTATATCAGCAGCTTCAAAACCTCTTGCTGCACCGTCGGTGACCGAGGCCCTGTCCGGGAGTATGGTCTAAGTCTGCAATATGCGTTGTGAACAACTCAGCTCAAATGCTCAGGCCCCACCACCCTTATTCGACAAAACCCCCATGGCGGCGATGATCAGCAGAACCACCACCAAAAATACACTGGGCAAACCCGGCAGGAAGCCAATGATGCTGATTAAACTGGCCTCGCCGAGAGGATTGTCACCCATGCTCAGCGCACGGTTGCCGGATGCATTCCCCAACCAGTAAAACAATGTGAAAGACCAGGCGATATATATAAAGCCGTAAGCCATGAGCTTTTGTTTAAAGCCGGATAGATTCAACAAGGGCAACGTAAAGGCCACCGCCAACACCAGTAATCCATTTGTCACTCCGCCGGTATGGGCGCGTACCCAGCCCTCGGTGGTGCCATATACGGGAATAGGCAAAATCCTGCCCGGCCATATTTCGAAACCGCCAATCAGATTAAACATCAGCATAAAGCCCGCCAGCATTGCCGCCAGCACCACCAATAAGCCATGGGCTATCATGGTTCGTTGTAGCTGCTCCATCTTTTATCTCCCTCTTAAGATATCCACAAATCGTCAGGTTACGCCCACCTCCGGCAGCATCCCCCAAGTCTCCCAAGCCTAAGACTTGCACGTATCGGCAACCAGTGCCAGCCAGTATGGTTTCTGAATGCCCCATGCATGCAATCTGTTAGGACGAATTTGCTTACGCTGGGGTCTGACCCCAACGTAAGCGGTTTTCAAGACTATTATCATAAATTATCCTTCACCGGAAATTCTTGGCGTTTCTACATTGCAATAGTTATCCCAACCCACTAGCCTTAGTGTTGACCCGCCTTGCGTATCCAGAAGTGACATGTGTCAGCAGACGCACCTAATTCCGTTTGTTTGCCGACAAGTAGCAAATTGTCTATCTGGAGGGATCATGAACATATTGTCGTTTGGGGCAACCGCCTCAATCGTAGTGGCGCTGACCACAACGCCGGTTTTTGCCGCACCAGCCAGCGCACCAGCCAATGCCAATCAAGCCGGCGACATAATCGAAGAAATTGTGGTCACGTCGCGCAGGCGCAGCGAGTCCCAGCAGGATGTACCCCTGTCCGTAACCGCCTTTAACGCTGACGCCATAGAACAGATTAAACCCACCACATTGCGGGACTTCGACGGCCTGGCCCCCAATGTCTACATTGGTATGAATACCGCAGGCCCAAGCGCCAGTGCCCTTTACATTCGCGGCGTGGGCTACGCGGATATCGAAAAATCTCAAACCCCCCAGGTTGGGGTGATTGTCGACGGGGTACAGATGGGCTCTTCAACCGGACAGTTGATCGATGTATTCGATGTTGAAAGCATCGAAATTAACCGGGGGCCTCAAGGGGTACTGTTTGGCAAGAACACCATCGGCGGGAACATTGTGGTTAATCGGGTGCGCCCGGATTTTGAAGGTTTTGGCGTCAAGGCCAGCGTGGCGGCGGGTGACTACCAGGCCCGGGATTACAAGCTGCGGCTCAACATACCCCTCAACGACAGTTGGGCGCTTAAGTTGGGAGCCATTCAACGGGAGCGCGACGGATACTATGACAATGAGACTCTGGGACAAAGCGCCGGCGATGTTGATTTTGCCGCTCAAACCGTGGCCCTGCGCTTTAAACCCAACGAACGCATTGACGCCATCCTCACCTACGATCGTATAGATGACACCAGCCAGATTCCCCCCCAGGACCCCCGTTATGACGGCGACGACCCCTTTGTCAATCTGGCAGACAAAGAAGAACCCGCCCTGTACCGGGTGGATCAGTTGGGGCTGCGCGTGGACCTGGACCTGAGCGATCGTGTCAGTGTGAACTCCATTACCGGCTGGAACGATGCCCACGACCGGGTCAACCAGGACTTTGACGGCGGGCCCATTACCTCCCCCAATTTTCCATTTGCCCAGCTACACACTCTGCGCGACCAGGAATTTGAAACCTTCACCCAGGAGTTACGTTTCAACTTTGCATTCAACACCCAGGTTGACCTGATGCTGGGCGCCTATTTCTACGACTCAGCCCTGGACTTCAACCAACGCACCAACAATATTCTGCAACTGGCTCCCAAGTTTTTTGGGGCGGGTTTGGGTGGCCTGATCCCGCCGGAAAATCACGGGGACTTTATAGGCCTGTCCTGCGCCGAAGCAGATTTGCAGTTGGAGCGCATTTTGGGGATACCCCTGGGCATCCGCCCCAACCCCGCCCTGGGTGATGCGCTGTGTCAGTTTCCCAACGCCCGCAGCACCCAGATTGCCACGGAAGATGTTGAGTCCACCTCGTTTTTTGGCGCCATCACCTATCGGCCCGTGGACACGGTGGAACTGAGCTTGGGTGCCCGGGCCATCGACGAGAAAAAGAAGGCCACCAATGCCTATTTTGATCACGGCAACGGCACTTTTGATACCGGCTCCAATGCCGACGAATTTAACTTTCAAGGCTTACCCACCACCGCGGGAACCAGCTATCAGGCCAAAGACGATTGGGACGATACCATTGTCATGGCTTCAGCAAGTTGGCGCCCCAGCAATGATATGAATCTATATGCTTCGTACTCGGAAGGTTTTCGCTCCGGTGGCTTCAGCATCCGCTCGGCCCGCAGCGCGGCTGAGGCGCTATTTGAACCCGAGACTGGAGAGCAGGTGGAAATTGGCCTAAAAAGCGAATGGTTCGACCGGCGCCTGCGGGTCAACCTGGCCTACTTCGAACTGAAAACCGAAGGGGTTCAATTCAGTTCCATCATCACCCTGCCCCCGGGCTCCATTCCCGGCACCACCACCCTGATCAACAATAGTGACACCACCACCATTAAGGGCTGGGAACTGGAAACCCGTTGGATCATCGACGAACAGTGGGCGCTGAGCGTTAACGGCGGCATCCTGGATGTGGATAACGAGCCCTTCACCATCGCCTGCGAACTGGTGGATGGCTGCGCCACCGATGACCCCGGTGTTGTAGATCCCACAGGCACCCTGCGTAACCTGGGGGGCCACGACAATTCCCGCCAACCGGATTGGAATGCCTCCGTCAACCTTTCTTTTGGCACCCAGGTTGGCCCGGGCTTTTTCAGTGCCCTGACAAGCTGGAAGAAGGTGGGGGACTTTCTATTGGTTGAAACCGGCGGGGGTGCGGATCAGCGGTTATTCGAAGGGGGTTACAAATCCGTTGACGCCAGCCTGAGCTACGACCTTGACCTGGACCGTGGCGGCATCCTCAGTTTTTCCATTTACGGCAAGAATCTGACGGACGAGGAGTGGAAAGAGCAGGCGCTGTTCCTCGGTGGGCCCACCACCGGCTTCCAGGGCTGGGGGGCACCTAAAACCGTTGCTTTTGAGGTCCAGATTACCCACTAACCGACAGATGAAAGCCACTGTTTAGTGCTTGCCCCAAAAGCTCATCCGGGTTTTTGGGGCAACAACGGTTGAGAAAGTGTTACTCTTAACCCGCTACTTTTGGGAGAGAGGAGCCAATATGAGCGAATCCATAGCGCTGACCACCAACCTGCCCCTGGCGCATCTGAATCCGGCAAATCCAAAGCTGTTCAGCGAAGAGAAGATCCTGCCTTATTTTAAGCAGATGCGGGCTGAACAACCTGTCCACTACTGCAAAGAAAGTCCCTACGGCCCTTTCTGGTCAGTAACCCGCTACCAGGACATTTTAGCGGTGGACAAAAATCATCAGCAGTTTTCCTCGGATGCCCACCTGGGCGGCATCATGATAGACGATGATATCGTCGGCGATGTGGACAGCGACTTTTTTGTCCAGAGTTTTATCACCATGGACCCCCCGGAACATGGACCGCAGCGCAAGGCGGTAAACAAGATTGTTGCACCCGCCAGCCTGGCCAACTTCGAAACCCTCATTCGCCAACGTACTCAAGCCTTGTTGGACAGCCTACCGGTTGACCGTGAGTTTGATTGGGTAGATACGGTGTCCATAGAGTTGACCACCATGATGCTGGCCACCCTGTTCGATTTTCCTTTCGAAGATCGGCGCAAGCTAACCCGCTGGTCCGATGTTACAACCGCGGAAGCGGGTTCTCCGCTGGTACAGAGCCAGGCACACCGCCGCGCTGAACTTTTTGAATGCCTCACCTACTTTAAGCGTTTGCGCGAACAACGCCGGGACGGCCCACCCAACTTTGATCTGGTGACCATGCTGGCCCAGGACGCAGCCACCGCAGATCAGGGTGACGCCCAGTTTCTGGGTAATCTGATGCTGCTGATTGTCGGCGGCAACGACACCACCCGCAATACCATGAGCGGCAGTATTAACGCGTTTCATCAATTCCCGGAACAACTGGAGGTCCTCAAGGCTCAGCCGGAGCTGCTGGACAACATGGTCTCAGAGGTGGTGCGTTGGCAGACCCCCCTGTCGCATATGCGCCGTACCGTCAGCGAAGATACCCACATTGGTGCTCAGCCGGTCAAAAGAGGTGACAAGGTGGTCATGTGGTATTACTCCGGCAACCGGGATGAGGACATCTTTGCAGATGCTGACAGCTTTGACATTACGCGAAAGAATGCCCGTAACAATATTGCTTTTGGCTTTGGCTTACACCGGTGTTTGGGCATGCGGCTGGCGGAATTGCAGATGCGCATATTGTGGCAGGAAATATTGGCACGCTGGCAACGCATTGAAGTCACCGGTGACGTTGAGCGGGTCGAGTCTAACTTTGTCAATGGTTATGCAAAAATACCCGTCCGCATAGTCGCCTGATGCCAGATGTTTCGGCTACCCGGCGGCGGGTAAAGACAGCCACAGCCGCAACAGGTGCCGGGGCTTGGCCGGTGGCGGAGGATCTACATAACCGGTGCGGGCATGCAGAATGGTATGGTTGGAAATAAACTGCATATCTCCCGGCTCCAGCCACATATCCAGGTAGAATTCGGGGTCTTGTCCAAGTCCGTCGTAAAAGTCCAGGACCTGCCCTGCCTCAGGGTCGATGTTAATACCCGGGAGCCGCTCCACGGACCGGAAATATTCGCTGTGGTAAAAGGTACGCAGTACGCCATCTGAACCCCAACAACATGCTTGTATTTCGCTGTAGCCCGGCTGACCCTCAGGCTGCTCGTCCCGCCGGTCTAAAAGAAAGGGGGCAAACAGACGGCGGCTGAGTTCCGGATGGGTCGATATCAGCGCATTAAAAATAGCCACGGAACTCACTATGCGGCTTTGTCCCCCGGACTGTGCCCGGTTCAGGCACAACAGGCCTACCGCATCCGCCGCATCACAGTGAAAATCGATATTGCCGGACGTCCGGTAACGACGCACGTTTGGCTTACTGTCTTCTTCTGCGTAATCAATAACATGACCCAGCAGCTCACCCTGAGGGTTTTGCGCACCGGGTGTGCCCAGATGATGGCCCAGCCCCCAATAGGCATAAGCCGACTTTTCTTCTCCCCACGCGGCAACCGGTAACCCCCGCACCACAACAAAGCCGCGCCCGCAACCAATTTGTTGCCGCCACAAGGCTATTTTGTCCGCCAGTGTTGGCAACAAAAAGTGTTCCGCCCGCACATCCTGCAAGGCTACCCCCTGCGCCATCAGGTGCACCACCGCCTGGTTAATTTCCTCAACCTCAGCCTTGCTGAGCAGGACAAGCCATTGGTCAGCCTGGTCACGCATGTCCCGGCCCCGCCAATCCGCTGGTGAGCTGACGGCACCCTCGGGTAGGCCAATATGTTCCCGCTCAAAGTAGTGGCGGGTTTGCGCTGCAAAAGAATAATAACTGGTCATCACACCCCCGTGGGAAAAGTGGCAAAAAAAAGGGTGCCTGATCGGCACCCCAAAAGGATAAATTGTCTTGCTGACAATGACGAGTCCAGTTCTGGTCCGGAAAATACTATGTATCTGGGACAAGCATTAGAATCTCATCATGGCTTCCAGGCTGACGGAGCGTCCTATGCTGAGGCTGCGGAATTGGCTGCCGGCAATGTTATAGGCATGTTGAATCGTCATCTCATCACCCAGGTTTCGCCCGGTGATACCCACTTCCCAGCGTTCGTCGCTGGCCGCCAGCGCAATGCGGGCATCCCACTTGGTGAAAGAATCCTGGGTTGCGTAGTCAGCCTGGGTGGGTTGTACAAAAAACTCATCTGAGTAGTAAAAGGATGCGGTGGCCTTCAAGCGGATGGCGTCGGTGAGCTGAGATTGCCAGATGGCACTGAGGTTAAACTCGGTATCCGGCGACCGCTCCAGGGGTTCTCCCCGCTGGTTTTCGGTGCCGGTATCCCCATCACAATCCGCATTGGCCGCGTCTCCCGCGGAATTCACCACACATTGGGCACCCTCAAAGTCGTCGTATTCAGCATCGATAAAGGATAAGGAGCTGTGAATACGCAGGTTATCGGTGGCTTGCCAGCTAAACTCAACCTCAATCCCATCAACCGTGGCACTGCCCGCGTTGCCGATAATAAACCGGGTACCGTCATAATTTGAGGTTTGCAGGTTTTTGAACTCCGTGGTGAACAACGCCACCGCCAGGGTGGCTGAGTTATCAAACAAAGAGGTTTTCATACCTAACTCCCAGCTCTCCGCCTCTTCGTCTTCAAAGTCGAAAACCTCGTTGCCTTCCTCCAACTCCAGGCCGCTGATCAGCGCATCATTGGTAATGGCATCAACACCGGCAAAGGTGGGGGCGTAGTTGGGGTCAGCCTCGCCCCTGGCAAAAAGTTGATCCCCCAGAGTGGCATCGTTGGCCTTTAACCCCCCGGCCTTGGACCCTTCAGCATAAGCGACATAGACCATCATGGCTTCATTAACATCGTATTGAACCCGCAGCGAGGGATCCACGCTGTCGTCCGAGCGGTCCTGGAAGAACAGATATTCACGATTGTGCCCAAATGTACTTTGCGCCACCCGTTGCGGATCAAAGGTGCCGCTGGTGAACAGCAGGGGCCAGGACGCACCCACCCCCTCCTGCTCCTCGTCGGTGTAACGAATATCGAAGATGGCCCGCAGGCGGTCCGAGATGTTCCAGGTCAACTGACCGTATATCGAATAGGCTTCACTTTCCCGTTCAAAGTTTCGGTCCATGCCGGTGGGATCCGGGCCAATGGCCGGTTGCAGAAATGCCGGCAGCACCGCCCTGAAAAAGGCCGGGTAAAAGGGAGAGTACTGCCGGGTGGTCAGTTCCGAATCCTGGTACCAGACACCGGCAATATACTCCAGGGTCTGACCGGTGGGTGACAACAGGCGCAGTTCCGCTGTCGTCTGTTCGTACTCATCCGCCAAGAAGGTATTGAGAATGGGCTCCGGATGGCCGTCCACATCCAGAAACCACTCGTTGTCGTATTCCCAGTAGCCAACCACCGCCTTCAGTGTGTGTTCACGCACCTCGGTATCCATGGACAGGGTAATGGACGACCAATCGTAGTCATAAAAGTCTTCAACTTCGGCTCCGGTACTGACGCTGCGCACATCGTCCGAGCGGTACTCTGCATTCGGGTCCGTGGTTTGCGAAGACATGGCCCCAGGGGCCACCAGCTGATTGTTGCGGCCTTCGGTTTCCGATTCACCCGCTTCCAGCTTCAAATAGAAGGTGGTCAGATCACCGGCATCAAATTCCAGCCCCAGCCGTGCCACGTTGGTTTGTTTGTCACCATCCTCACCGCCAATGGCAATATTGTCGGTATAACCATCCAGATCATCAAAACGTACCGCTAAACGGGCACGCACCGAATCGGAAAGTGGTCCGGAGATATAACCGGAAGTGGTATAACCGCCATACTCCAGCTCCGCACCTACCCGCAGTTCCGCCTCAAACTCGTCTGTAGGGCGTGCGCTGATGGCGCTGATGGCACCGGCAATGGTACTTTTGCCAAACAGGGCACCCTGGGGTCCCCGGGCCACTTCCAGGCGTTCCATATCCAGAAGTGCAGACTCCATACACTTTCCGCGCCCGCAGTAGATGTCGTCCACATAAATAGGCACAGAAGAATCAAAAGCCAGATTGGTAATCCCCGAGCCCAGGCCGCGGATTCTTACCGCCCAGCTCCCAAAGGTCTGTTGCACTTGTAAACCCGGCACAAAGTTCTGGATATCGCTCATATCCTTAATATCAAAGGTATTAATGAACTCACCGGTGACCACCCCAACCGAAATAGGTACGTCCTGCAGGTTGGAAGCCCGCTTGGTTGCGGTAACCACAATCTCCTCCAAGACAGGTGTGCTCTCCTGGGCCACCGCCGGTGCGCTGCTGAAACCAAAAAACAGAAGTAGAACACCGGCCAGTGTTCCGGGTCTTTTGGGCCTAACGATATTTTTTTGCTGTCTGGTTCGAAACCGCCATAGTCTGGTATTCATGATATCCCCTCTATATTGTTGAACTGCTGTCTTGCCTACTTGCTCCTGATCAATTGTCATTCAGCGTGCCGGTCCTCAATCCTTGGATCTCAGTCATTTTGTTCCCGGTCCTTCCGCGTCGGTCCTTCCGCCTCGGTCCAGGCAGAACCCGCCCAATCCACCGGCTCACCTTCACCCGGCGCCGGCACCTCCACAATGCGTTCCGGCACGTCGTCAAATTCCAGGCGCAGCGCCTTGCAGCACACCGCATGTAAGTTGTAGCCCATGATGTGATACGTCAGCTCCAGGATGTCCTCGTCACTTAAGTGTGTGTGCAGAGCCTCAAACAAGGCATCCGAAGCGCGGCCACCCTGCAGAATGAGGGCATCCGCCCAAGCCAGCACCGCCCGCTCCCTGGCGTCATAAACATCCGCTACCTGCCACTCCGGGACAGCCTGGATTTTTTCCTCAGCCACCCCGTTGCGCCGTGCGGCCTTGCAGTGCTGGGAGTAGACAAATTGACTGGCCTGGGTATAACCCGCGCGCATAATGGCAAGCTCGCGAATCGCCGGATCCAGTTTGCTGATGCTCTTATCCGCAAACATGCCGAACATGCCAAAGTGGCTGGTGGCGTGATCAAAAACGTAGGGCACCGTGGCAAATACCGTCCACCAGTTACCCGGGGTGCCGGTGGCGGTCCCCGGTTCAGCAACGGGGTCCCGCTCGCCAAACAACGCCTGGTAGTACTTTTGAACGTTCTCCCCGGCTTCACTTTTTGCTATCTGTTTGAGTCTTGGCATGGTGTTCTTCCGTTTACGGTAATTGGCTAACCCTGGTTCTGCTGAACATGGCCCGTGTCGGTATTGGTTGACTGCCAGGCCGCTAATTGAAACCGTTGATCGTCTTTGCGCCACAGGGCAAGAAATTTTGCGCACAGCGCCTTGGTTTGTTCGTCCCTGACGGCCAGTCCGGTTAAAGTCCCCTGGTGGATGAATGAAAGTTTTAAACGCTTTTCTGTTAAGATTATTTTAGAGAATTACAAGAATGATGCCGCCTTATTCGCCAACTTTACTAATTGATAGCTATGAGTAA
>JANQMF010000130.1 GCA_028280225.1 Pseudomonadales bacterium
GGCATGGCCAGAAACGCCCACGGCCCGTTATTGTCCGGAACCGTCGACTGCCGGGCAGGATAGTCCAGTTCCAGCGAATATTTGTGCGTGCCGATGTGGTGGTAAGCCTCCATGAAGTTTTCTACCAGAATTTTCCAGTTCCATGGGCTGGGAAAGTACAGGGTGTCGGCAATTCTTAAGGGTTCGAAATTGTAATTGCGCAGGTGCGCCTCAAGTCCCCTTAGTTGCGGCTGTAAGGGTTGGGCCTGTGGATCTGCATTCACAAAAATAAAACCGTTCCAAACTTCCAATTGCAATGCCGGCAAGCGGCAGGTTTGCGGGGAGAACCCTTCAGCGGTTTGCATCATGGGGGCGTTGCGAAGATAGCCGTCCAAGCCGTAGGTCCAGTTGTGGTGAGGGCATACAAATTGCCGTGTGGAGCCTTGTCCCGTCGCCACCGGCGTTGCACGGTGCAGACAAATGCGGGACAGGGCATGCAGCAAACCCCCAAAGTCCCGGGAGATCACCAGGGGTAAACCGGGCAGGTCCACACACAGATAGTCACCTTTGTGGGGTACTTGCTCGACGCGTGCAACGCAGATCCAGTCGCGCAGGAACATTTTTTCCACTTCTTCGGCAAAAATGCTGGGGTCCGTATAGGCGGCCGGGGGTAATGTCCACGCAGACTTCAGCGGGGCGGTGATTTTGTCGCGTGTTTGGGTGTCGATGAGTTCAATAAACCTGGATGACATGGAATTTATCGTCTTGTCTTTAATTTCTATCAATTGATAGATAGAAAAATATGTTATCCTCACCCCGGTGTCAAGCTGTGAGGGATACGTTGGGGGGATAGATGTCGCAAAAACAGAGGCTGGGCCGGCCCAGAGCCGGGGGAAAACCTGGTGACGGACCCGTTGAAGAAGACATTCTGGCGGCAGCCAGAGTCCTGTTTCGGGCCCAGGGCTACTCCGGTACGTCCACCCGGGAAATAGCTAATGCTGCCGGGTTGCGCCAACCCACGCTGTTTCACTACTTCAAAAACAAGGCCGCCATCATGGAAGCCATTGCCCTGCGGGCCATGGAACCGGAAATTCAATTTCTTCAGGCTGAAGCCAAGGCCAGTCACCCGCCGGATGTAGGGCTGTACAGATACGCCAGATTTGTGGTGTTTAATCTGCAAACCAATGCTAACGTTATTGGTAGTCCGCAGAAATTTCCGGAACTGACCCGGGAGAAGTTTGCCACCTTCTGGCAGCAATATGACCGGGTGCGGCGGACCATGTATCACTATATTCGCACGGGGGTTCGCCAGGGGATTTTTTTCCATGTTGATCCCAAAATTGCCAGTGAACAATTGTTTGCGCTGGTTGAATATGCTTTAACCACCAACGTGTCGGGAACCGCGGCGGCCAAAGCAGCGGATACCGCTGCCACCCTGGTGTTGCGTGCCCTGTTGTTGAACCCGGGCCGGTTGGAAAGTGTACAGGCAGCGGCGCAGGACTAGTGCCACCTGTGCAACCTTGATAAGGTCTGTTGACTTAAGGTTTACAACGTAGGAGCGCGGATATGGCGGTTACCTTTATTAACGCGATGTGTGTTGCCGCGCACGAAGCACCTTTTTTTCTGAAGATGTGGGAAGAGGGTTACGACTACGTTTGTAAACAACCGGGATTTATCGCCAGTTCGTTACACCGCACAATGGCCCTGAACGATCAGTTTCAGTATTACACGATAGCAGTGTGGGAAAACGCTGAAGCCCTTGGGACAGCCACATCCAGCGACTGGTGGATAGATTTTACCCATCGGTTTGGTTTTACCGGAGAGGATGTGCGCTTTACCTCGGTGCCCGCCCTGTGTGAAATTGTCAGTGATCACAATCACCTGTTTACACCCTAGTCACGGGCAGTTCGCGGTATCCAATTACTCAGCGGGATTTCAGGCCGGCATTCTGCAAACGCCACAACAGCACGTCCAGACGATCCTGACCAAAAAACGGCTCGCCGTTAAATGTGCAGGTGGGTACCCCCCAGTGTCCGGCGCTGGCGTGAGCTTGCTGGTTTTGTTCAATCACGGTCTCCAGCCGTTCCGCTTCAGCAACCGCCTGGGCATCCAACTCGTCAAGGGATAGACCGGCGCGCCGCGTGGCCTGGGCCAGGTGATCACCTTCGTGCCAGTTTGCGGTGCCGCTCCAGATCAGGCGCGAAACTTCGTCGGCAAATTCAATGCCGTGTTGATGTTCCGCGGCAAGCACCCCCAGCCGGGTAAGCCGGTGGATGTAGGGCTGGTCTTTGTCCGTCTGGCGCTGTCCGTTCTCGTCAACATGTTGCCCAACGGGATCCGGATTGGGCCACACCAGGGGGAGTTGGAGGTATTCGGCAACGCGGTACACATCTGTCCGGAAGTAGGTTATCCATTGAGGGTGGACGTTGTGAAAGAAGTCCGGGGTGCGAATGGCAATGGGGTAAACGGGCCTGAAATTAACCTTAAGGTCATACTGCTCCTGCCAATTCCGCAGGCGCGGTGTGGCAAGATACGACCAGGGGCTGCGAAAAGACCAGAATACATCTAGTTCCAATGTCTCGGACATCTATAACCTCCTCCAATTCTACGGGTGCTCCGTCCGGGTTCATTGTCGCAAAGTAGACCGGGATAGGATACAGATGAGTTGACCCGGACCCTAAGAACCTAGGCCCGGCGCGCATACAGGCAACGGGCGTAAATGTGGGCAAAGGTACTTAGAATGCCCCATGTCGCCCCCAGGCTGCCCCGCCAGGTGCCGCTTACCTTCGACACGCCGATACGCTGCCGGGTGTGTACAGGCACTTCCACCATCCGCATACCCATGGCCAGGGCCTTGGCCTGCATTTCCATGGTCCAGCCGAATGTCGGCTCGGTCATATTAAGTTGGGTCAGCGCCTGATAGTCCACGGCGCGCAGCGGTCCCAGGTCGGTTACCTTTTGCCGCCATGCACAGCGCAGCAACCAGGCGGCAAAGTGATTGCCCAGAATTTGATGGGGTGTCAGGGCGCCGGGCGCGCGCAGGTGTGCCTCCCGGGCACCAATAACCAGCTGGTATCCGCTGGCGCAGGCTTCCAGCAAGGTGAGTATCTCCCGGGTATGCACGGAGTAGTCACCGTCAACAAAGACCACCACGTCACATTCCGCCAGCGCCGCCATGGCCTTAAGACAAGCCCGCCCGTAACCGGTCCGGGGTTCGTAGACCACGTAGGCACCGGCAACACTTGCAAGTTCCGCGGTACCATCGGACGATGCGTTGTCACAAACGACAACTTGCTCAAATACCGGCTGATTGTTGTGCTGAAGGGCCACCAGTTCAGCCACCACTTTACTGATACTGGGGGCTTCGTTGTAAGCGGGAATAATGGCGCTGACCCGTTTGTTTTTGTACATAGTCGCCTTGTGTGCCCGAATCTTTGGGGATAACCGGTTTGACCAGCAATTTTGCTTGGAGTTTTATGACAATGCATCGACGGGTGCCGGTGCTGGTTGCCGGTTTTGTGTGCACCCTGGCGTATGGCTATCTTGCGCTTGTGTCCACGGGTTATGGCGTGGCCACCCTGGCGCAGATGTTGTGGGTGTGCGGGGTGGCCCTGCTGGCCACGTTGGCCATTTTCTGCTTGTCCCGCCGTGGGGCCGTCTGCCTCACCTGGTGGGATGTATTTGCCTTTGCCCTGGTGTTCCGGTTGCTTGGGGTGTGGGCTTACCCGGTGCTGGAAGATGATTTTTTCCGCTACCTGTGGGACGGCTGGCAGACCGTAAGCCGGGGCTCTCCCTACGGCATACCCCCGGCGCATTTTTTTGCCGTGGATAACATTGTTGAGCCATGGTCCGGCATTCTGGATGGCATAAATTATCCCGATGTCGCCACGGTTTATGGCCCCACAGCTCAGTGGTTATTTGCCTTAAGCTACCATATGGCACCGGCCGAGGTTTGGCCGCTGCAGGTACTTGCCGCCGCGGCGGATATTGGCGTGATATTGGTGTTAAAGCGTTTGGCGCCCCTGCGCTGGGTGTTGATGTATGCTTGGTCGCCACTGATGATTAAAGAGTTTGCCTTTACCGCGCATATGGATGTGGTGGGTATGTGTCTGCTTATGGGCGCACTTTATCTGCGGGTCGGGCAAAACGCCGGGTCTAACCCTTTGCCGGTGAGTGTCCTGGTGGGTGTTTTATTAGCCCTGGCCTGTGGGATCAAGGTTTTTGCCCTGCTGGCGGTGCCGTTTTTGTTGCAGGGCGATTGGCGGGGTTGGTTGGTGTTTGGCCTGAGTGTGGTCCTGCTGGCCTTAACCTTGGGGGTGGCGGATGCCTGGTTGCCGGGTGGTTTACAGGCCATGGGCAGTGACTGGCTGTTTAACGCACCCATCTATTACATCGTTGGCGCATTGTGGGGTTGGTCTGCGCTGAGCGTGGCTAAGCTGGTTTGTTTACTTGTTTTTTCCGCTGCAGCGGTGTGGGTCTATGTGCGAACCTGCGGAGTTCCCGAACTAAGCAGCCAACCGGCGGTTTTGCCTGGGGAATATCTGTCCGGCATGACCCTGTTGTTTGGCCTGTTATTGTTTGTGCTGCCGGTATTTAACCCCTGGTATCTGGTGTGGTGGCTGGCTCTGGCCACGCTGCGCCCCAGTTTTACCGCCTGGACCTGTACGGCAGCGCTATTTTTAAGTTACGTCAGCGGCATCAATACTGGGGATGCTAACCTGCAACTTTACCAACAACCCGCTTGGGTGTTGTGGCTGGAGTTTGGTATGGTTGGGTTGGCGCTGGTCGCGGACTTGTGGCGCGCCGGGAAATTATCCCGGCGTGTTGTTCACGAGATCTAAATTAAATCGTTTGTTCAAGTAGTACAGCACCAGGGGCACATGTTCTCTGGACATGGTGGTGAGGGCCAGGCGGTCCGGGGCATCGCAGTCGATCAGGGCCTGGGCAAAATCCTGGGTAGAGCCCTTGCGGTAGGCTTTGGCCGTGGAGCGTTTTAACTTTTTAACTTCGCCGTCCACTTTCAGGCAGTAGGTGATTTTTTCGCTGCCCGGGGCACGGCCTTTGTACACGGATTTACCAAATTCGTAAGCTTCATCCACCTGGCGGGGTGCATTGTTGAATCCACCGCCGGAAGGACCGCCGAAGCCGCCTGAAGCCATGGCCGTGCCGGTCATTAACATCACTGCCGTGGCAAGTAATAATTGGAACTTGTGCACGTTTGCCCACTCCTAGATAAAACGATGTGGAATTGGACGACAGGATGCGGATTAAGTTCAGCAACCGGGTGTTAGTCACAGGGTTGCTGTGGACAGCTCTTTTACCTTCCGTGGGCATGCCGCCCGCGGGGCAGGCGGCGCAGGTGTCAGCGCGCCAGGCTGCCTTGGACAAATTGGCCCAAAATATAGTCAAAAACCATCCACACATCCCCCACATGGATGTCAGGGAAGTGCAGGCCCGCCGGGGTGATTTTACGCTGATAGATGTACGCGAGCCCCGGGAATTTGCCGTCAGCCGCATCCCCGGCGCCATCAATATCAGTACTTCCGGTGAACTGCTGGCGTTTGCGCAAGCCCACCAGCAGCCCCTGGTGCTTTATTGTTCCGTGGGCCGCCGCAGCGCGGATTTAACCGAGTTTCTGCACGCCGCTGGAGAAGATCAGGCGGTGAATTTTGCCGGTTCAATTTTTGCGTGGGGTAACCGGGGGCTGGCTTTGGAAGATGACCTGGGCACAACCGCTATGGTGCATCCCTATAACCGGTTTTGGG
>JANQMF010000194.1 GCA_028280225.1 Pseudomonadales bacterium
GACTTTGCACAAGATGCCCAGATGGTTGCCGCCATAGAAGCGGACATGGGGCCGGTGGGGATATTGGTGAACAATGCCGGCATTGCCAGTCGTGGCCGTTCGGTGGCGGATACGGACCCGGCGGAGATGCAGCGTGTGGTTGCCACCCACGCGTTTGGGTCACACTACTTAAGCAAGCTGGTGATTCCCGGGATGAGAACCCTGCCCCGGGGTGACATAGTGATGATCTCGAGTGTGGCGACACGTTCTTTGGGCAGTCATGGCGCACCCTATAATATGGGCAAGGCGGCTATGGAAGCCTTGGCCTATACCCTGGCCAAAGAAGAACGCCAGCATGGCATACGGGTCAATATTGTGGCCCCGGGCCTGGTGGAGACAGAAATGGGCCGGCGGCTGGTAAAAGCGGTGCAAGGTGTGGACGACATTCGCACCCTGGACCAGACCATGCCCTTTGGTCGTGTCTGCCAGCCGGAGGACGTGGCCAATGTGGTCCGGTTTCTGGTGTCGGAACAGAATACCTATCTGACCGGTGAGCGCCTGTACTGTGATGGGGGTGGACCGTTACAGTTCCGCCCCTCGGATGGGGTGTTGTAGATAGAAGCTTTATTGTTTAAGACAGGCTGAGGGCTCTTATCTTAAGACAAGCTGAAGGCTCTTATCTTAAGACAAGCTGAGGGCTCTAAGATGAACCTCGACGCTATGGCTCAGGGCGTTGAGGTCGTAGCCTCCTTCCAGGGTGGAGATGATGCCCCGGGTGGGGGTGTCGGCGGCAAAGTCGGTAATCAGGCGGGTGACCCAGGCAAAATCCTCTTCTTCTAAATTGAGCTGAGCCAACGGATCCAAAAAGTGGGCATCAAAGCCTGCTGAAACCAGAATAATGTCCGGTTGATGTTGTGCCACCGCAGTTGTCCAGGAGTCTTCCACGGCCTTGCGAAAGTCTTGGCTTTCGGTCCCTGCGGCAAGGGGGGTATTGACAATGTTGGGTTGCTTCAGATTGTCGTAACGGTTTGGGTAGTAGGGATGCTGAAAAGATGAGCAGACCAGCACGCTGGGATTGTCCCGAAATATTTCAACGGTGCCGTTGCCGTGATGTACATCAAAATCGAAAATAGCCACCCGGTTGATGTCCGGGCTGGTCAGGGCTTTTAACGCGCCAATGGCCACACTGTTCAGCAGACAAAAGCCCATTGCACTATCGCTTTCGGCGTGGTGCCCCGGCGGCCGTACCGCACAAAATACCCGTTGGGTGCTGCCGCTCAGCACATCATCTACACCGGCACATACCGCACCCGCGGCGGTCAGGGCAGCATTCAGACTGGCCGGGCTCATCCACGTGTCCGGATCAACGGGCACAACTCCGCTATCCGGACGCATGGATTCTAAGAATCCCAGGTGGGTTTGGGGGTGAGCGCGCAAGACATCCGCCGGAGTTGCCGTGGGTGCCAGCCGGGTTGGATATTCCCGGCTGATGCCGCAGTTCTGCAAGTGAGCCAGCAAATGGCTGAGGCGTTCCGGGCGTTCCGGGTGCCCCTGTGCAACGGTATGTTCCAGACAGGTGTCATGGGTATAGATGTGCATGAGTGGTTCGCGGTCTTATCAACACCAGCATTTTAGCCGTTACCAGCGGTTAAGCGTAGCCGGTTATTTTGCGGGTCCGGTCCGGAAATTGGCATCCTTGGCCGGAAGCTATCTGGCGTCTGAACGAGGGCTGGGTGTGTCGTCCTGGTGCACATCCGCCAGATAACGGTGGAATTTTTCCAGGGCGATGGGTTCGGCAAATAAAAACCCCTGGGCGTCGTGACAGCCCATGTCTTGCAACATTTTAAGCTGCGCGGGATGTTCAACCCCAACCGCAACTACCCGCAGGCCAAATTTCTGCCCCAGCAGGCAGATTTGTTCCACCAGCTTACGTGCATTCTCATCGTCCTGAATGCGGGCAATCACGGAGCGGTCCAGCTTCAAGGTATCTGCGGGACAACGCAGCAGTTTTTGCGTGTCTACCAGATTGGTGCCCAGATTGTCGATGGCAATTCGAACCCCCTGGTCCCGGAGTTGGTAGAGGGTGGCCCGATGTTGGTCAATAACCTTCAACAGATTGTTGTGGGACATCTCCAGTTCCAGAATGGAGGGATCCAACCACTTGTCCTTAGCCAGACGCTCAATCTGGGTCAGTATCGCGTCATTGGTAAATTGTTGGGGGGATATGTTGATACCCAGAAATATGGGTGCAATCAAATGTTCAAGCCAGGTTGCCGATTCGCAGGCGGCCCGCTCCAGTACCCAATCGCCGACTCGAGCCATCTGGCCGTCACGCTCGGCAATGGGAATAAAGTGATCCGGGGCAAGTTTGCCCACATCCATACCCTGCCAGCGCAATAAAGATTCCACACCGCGGAGCTGTGTCCCGGAGATATCCCACTGGGGTTGTAAGACCAGCGAAAATTCGTCTCTTTTGATGGCGGTGGGAATACGTTCGGTGACCGGACTGTGTTCGTCCGGGCCTTGGAGTTGGGCGCCACCCAGGCTGCGCGCGCGCTCCTTGTAGGCCCAGGTGTTTTGCCACAGTTCTTGAGGGTCCGTCAAATTGTCCACAAAATCGTAGCCGCTGCTGCAGGTAAAGTGCAGTTGTCCGTTTTTAAATAGCAGGGGCTGTTGGCTCTGCTGCATTAACAGACCCGCCAGCTCACGCGCTTGCGCTTCGGCACAGTTGGGATACCAGATGACAAAACAGGTGGCGTCAAAAATAGACATCAGCGCCTGCTCCGGCAGTGCGGTATGCAGATGGGTGCTCAGCGCGCTCAGCAAGTCGGTTTTGCTGACCGGATCCAGGTTAGCGTACAGGTGTTCAGCGTGGTCTATCTGCATGACAACCAGCCCGGTGGGTTCACCGGTGTGCCGGGACATGTATTCCATCAATTCCGGATGATGGGGCAAATTGGTAATGGGTTCCGCCGTTTGCTCTTCAAAAAACTGACCTTGAAAACGCACAACATTCAGGGCGGTGGTGAGCTGCGCGAGCATCTCTTCATCGGACCAGTTGGGGTTAAGAACCAGGACCCGGGACAGATCAGCCGCCTGACTTTGTACCTCGCCGATAAAGCTCAGCACGGTTTGTTCGCTAACCTGGGCACACAGATCCGGTGCCTGGTTCCAGTTGTCGAAGAAAACAATGTCGGCGGTAGAGGGTATCCCCGGTGCAATATCTCCCTTGGGATCACCGGTATGCCATTGATTGATGCGCCAACCCTGGAAGGCACACACCTGGGCTAAACGGGCACTCAGTTCCGGGCTGGCAAGATAGGCACAGACTTGGATTAAAATTGGCATGGAATATGGTCTCAACCGCCCTGTGAATGTTCCCATTAAGTGTAGGAACTGGCGCCCTGAAATGCCTCTGCACAGGTCTGAGTTTGCTTAAAATGTGGGCTGCAGCGTCACGTTTTTGTGATCTTGTACCACACTGAACTGACGGTTCAGCGGTTCCAGGTAAGGGCTGTTGCGGGCCGCTTGACCGTTGATGATGCTAATCCCCACATGTTTGCGGCAGTGTTCCACCAGGTGCACCAGGGGAGCGTTAACCTGCGCCAGGTTTTGGTCGTGCCAGGGCAAAAAGTATGTCAGTTCTTTGCCGTTGCTTTGCACCACCAAGGCCAGTTCGCCATCCTGAAAAGCCATGTAGTTGCCCCCACGCCTTTGCGGCAGTGCGGACCAGTCCAGACCCAGACCACAGGGAGACACCGGGTCCAGGGCGCTGATCCAAAAATCCCGCAAATGGGCGGTATTGCCGGTGAGCGCA
Organism: Pseudomonadales bacterium; assembly: GCA_028280225.1. GTDB lineage: Bacteria > Pseudomonadota > Gammaproteobacteria > Pseudomonadales > Azotimanducaceae > UBA4421. The sequence continues at coordinate 3,797 of JANQMF010000194.1, forward strand.
CTCAGCGCCCGGGGTGAAATAAACTGCGGGGTGGACAAGCCGGAAAAAAAGTGGCCGGTGATCACTTCGCCACCCAGCTCCATAATGCGCAATGCCCGGAAAGCCTGACGCCAGCGCCATCGGCCCTCCTGGGCCAATCCCGCGGGCAGGTTTTCCCGGTTAACAATATCCCGGTTGATCATGCCGTAGCGGTCCAGCAGCAGGCGCACACGTTCTTTATCCGCTTCAAGCTGGCTTAAAGGATCCGGGATGTCCGCATCCCGGCACAGGTGCCAATAACCGGGCCAGCCCACCGGGGTTCGAAATAGCCGGCGGCGGCTGCTCACCGGCCGTTGGGTGTGATTGAGCGTAAAGTTCTGGGTGGCCCCAAACTCCAGGGCTTCCACGCCGTCGCTGGCAATCTGGCCGTTCCAGACGGCCTGCCACCAGGTTTCGTTCAAGTTGGCATTGCTGGTGCCGGTATTGTCGGCAACCTGGGTAAAGCTATAGCGTGCTGACGGGTCGGCAAACGCGCTGCTGAATTCGGGCGGGTTGAGGTTACCCTGACCAAACAGTTCAAGTTCCTCCGGGTAGGCAAAGGTGGTCATCTCGCGGCCGACACCTCGCCAGGTAATACCCTGCTGTTGTAAGCCCGCCTGCCATGTGCGGGGTTCAAATCCGTTCAGGCGCGCCGCG
>JANQMF010000009.1 GCA_028280225.1 Pseudomonadales bacterium
GCTTACGCATGCGCGCGTTAGCGTCGAGCATCCTGTTGTTCATCCTCAACATTATTGGCCTGGGGCTGGGTCCACAATTTACCGGCATTGCTTCGGACATACTGGCGGCAACCACCAACCTTGGGCAAGAGTCCCTGCGCTGGGCACTGGTTCTGAGCCTGATCTTTAACGTCGTATCCGCCCTGTTGTACTGGATGGCCAGCCGCACCGTGAAGGACGATCTGGCTGCAAGCCACAAGATGGCTTAAGAACCAAACCGGTAGCGAATCTTGACGGTCAGAAAATCTGCCAGGGGATCACGCCAGGCGCGGTCAAATACCTGACCGAAATTATCACCCGCCAGCGCAGCCTGCCGATCCGCCAACCGGGTGTAAACCACAAAAACGTCCGACAACGGCGCTATTTCCCAACGATAACGCATTTGCATGCTGTATTGGGAAACCGAAAAATCGTAACTCTCCCGGAAATCGGGCCCTACCGGTTTTTCTATGGGGATTAAGTCACCGGGTTGGTCGGGCACCCGATAGAATTCGTTTTCATCCGCCTTGATCCCCACCCACTGCATGGACAGGCGGAGCTGTTGCCGGGCGCTGATAAAGTATTCAACGGACAGGCGGGGGGACCATTGTTGTGTCTCGAAGGTGGCAAACAAATCCTCTTCCTGATGCAACAGCCAGCCGTCGCTGTTGGTATACTTGGTCTCCAATTCCACGGAAAACTGGTCACTGGGGCGCCAGAATACCCCAAGTTTTGCCGAATAAGCCGGGTCGCTGAGGTTCTCTTGTTTGTAACCCGCTGCGATACTGAAGCTCCAGACTTTAGTCGTATCCGAGTTCCAGGTAATTTCGCTGTCAAACCTGTCCTTGATACGGTAGGTACCATTGCCAAAACTGTTTAAATCGTCAAAGTAGCTTGGCGCATAACTGAGCTTAGTGATTAGCTGGGACAGATTGTTAAGGTTGGTGCGGTTGGACAAAGCCAGGATGGCACCGGTAAATAAGTCTTCGGAAATGTTTCGCTGCACAAACCCACGGATATCAAACTGGTTTTCCCGGGCCCAGGGCAAATCCGATTTGGTCCATTGAAAGGAACTGCGTACGCGATATTCGTCGTTGCGTTGTAAAAAGCCCAGGTCGTTGATATCGATGTGTTCGTCAAAATATTCCAAACCCACCCGATGAATGCGGCCCTTGCCATGGTTCATTTGAAAGTCGACAAACCCCCCATAACCGCTGTCTTCATCTTCAATATCGGAGACCATCAACTGGCCGTCCACCTTTAAGCCCCCGGCTGGGGTGAGGTAGTGGAAGTCCAGACCGTTGACCAGCGCATCCCGCTCGGGATTTAACACCGCTGTGGACAACACCCCCAGCGCCCGGTATGCCCCATCCTTGTTGTCTTCGTACAACAGGCGGGCAATGCCGTAGTTGTTGCCCTCCGCGTGCAGGTTTTGGGGCTGGCCGCTGTTTCGCACGTCAAATTTGATTTCATCCTCAAAGGCCCCCAGCACGCCATAACGAAGCCGGCCTATCTGCCCGCTGGTGCGCACCGCCC
>JANQMF010000052.1 GCA_028280225.1 Pseudomonadales bacterium
CATGGTGGTTGATTTGATTGCGCCGATAGCGATGGATGATGGGTTGCGCTTTGCGATCCGTGAAGGTGGCCGCACGGTTGGCGCCGGCGTCGTCACCAAGGTGATTGAATAGCTGATACACAGCAGGGCAAGTTTAGGCCAGTAGCTCAATTGGCAGAGCAGCGGTCTCCAAAACCGCAGGTTGGGGGTTCGATTCCCTCCTGGCCTGCCAATCCTTTAAAAGTTAAAGGGATTGGCGAGGCGGGCTATCGAACCCTGCCAATCCTTTGAACGATTGGTCGCTTTCGAAACAGGTAACGTAGAATTTGAGTACAAATACTGAAACGTCTTCCGGCAACACCTTGGATTGGTTGAAATGGCTGATTGTGGTGGCCTTGCTGGGTGGTGGGGTGTATGGCAACTGGTTTTATCAGGATGAGTCGCTGCTGTTGCGCGTCCTGGGGTTGCTGGTGCTTGCCGGAGTGGCCTTATTTGTTGCGGTGCAGACCGAGCGGGGGCGAAATACCTGGAACCTCATCAAAGAAGCACGGTCAGAAATACGCCGTGTGGTCTGGCCCACTAACCAGGAAACCACCCAGACAACCATGGTGGTGTTGGCGCTTGTTCTGGTCTTTGCCCTGATTTTATGGGGTTTGGATTCTCTATTGAGCTGGTTTGTCAGTTCTATCATCGGTTAAGGGGTAGGTAGCGCATGTCAAAAAAATGGTACGTTGTGCATGCCTATTCGGGCTTTGAAAAAAACGTTGCCCGGGCGCTCCAGGAACGGGTGCAGCTCTCCGATTTTGAGGATTTTTTTGGCGAAATCCTGGTACCCACAGAAGAAGTTGTAGAAATGCGCGGTGGCCAGAAACGCCGTAGCGAACGCAAATTTTTTCCGGGGTACGTGCTGGTGGAAATGGAGCTCAACGATGACACCTGGCACCTGGTGAAAGAAACACCCCGGGTTATGGGATTTATCGGCGGCAAGGCTGACCAGCCGGCACCCTTAAGCGACCGTGAAGCGGCGGCTATTCTGGATAGGGTTGCTGCCGGCAGCGAAAAAGCCACACCCAAAACGGTGTTTGAGCCCGGTGAAATTGTTCGCGTGATTGACGGGCCCTTTAACGACTTCAACGGTGTGGTTGAAGAAGTCAATTACGAAAAGAACCGCCTGAACGTGGCGGTGACCATATTTGGCCGCTCTACCCCCGTAGAGCTGGATTTTGGCCAGGTCGAAAAAGGTTAAGCAAACAGATACGCAGATCGCGGCTGTCGCTGGCAGGATGGCCGAGGTCAAACGGGAAGTGTTGGTGGTGCAGGGTTAGCCCCATCTACCGCACGTTAATACCCATACTCCATAAGGAGGCTCCAACCAGGAGAAACACATGGCTAAGAAAGTAGAAGCCTATATTAAATTGCAGGTCCCTGCGGGCCAGGCAAATCCAAGTCCGCCGGTAGGTCCGGCCTTGGGCCAGCACGGTGTTAATATCATGGACTTTTGTAAGGCGTTTAACGCCCAGACACAGTCCATGGAGCAGGGTTTGCCCATCCCGGTGGTCATTACCGTTTATGCGGACCGCAGCTTCACCTTTATTACTAAAACGCCACCGGCGGCGGTACTGCTGCGCAAAGCGGCAAAAATTGCCAAGGGCAGCGGCACGCCGAATACACACAAGGTGGCTAAGGTAAACCGGGCGCAGCTCGAAGAAATTGCCCAGATCAAAATGCCTGACCTCACGGCGGCGGACATGGATGCGGCGGTGAGAACCATTGCGGGCACCGCGCGCAGCTCGGGTATTGATGTGGAGGGTGTCTAGATGGCTAAGCTGACCAAGCGCCAGCGGGTGATTGCCGAAAAAGTGGACGTGGCTAAAGACTACGCCATCAGCGAAGCGGTGGACCTGTTGAACGAATTGTCCAAAACCAAGTTCAAAGAGTCTTTTGATGTGTCGGTAAATCTGGGTGTGGACCCGCGCAAATCGGACCAGGTGGTCCGTGGGGCCACTACACTGCCCCATGGCACCGGTAAGGCGGTGCGGGTTGCGGTATTTGCCCAGGGTGAAAATGCCGAGGCCGCAACTGCCGCCGGTGCGGATAAAGTAGGGTTTGAAGATCTGGCGGAAGAAGTTAAAGGCGGCAACCTGGATTTTGATGTCGTGATTGCTACTCCGGATGCCATGCGCGTTGTTGGACAGCTGGGTAAGGTGCTGGGCCCGCGGGGCCTGATGCCAAACCCCAAAACCGGGACCGTTACACCGGATGTTGCGGCAGCGGTTGCCAATGCCAAGGCCGGTCAGGTTCAATTTCGCGCGGACAAAGCCGGCATTATTCATGGCAGTGTGGGGCAGGTAGGTTTCCCTGCAGATGCCATTAAGGCAAATTTAGAAGCGTTGCTGGTGGACTTGAAAAAGGCCAAACCGGCATCAGCCAAGGGTGTATACCTCAAGAAAATTACCCTCTCCACAACCATGGGGCCGGGGGTAACCATTGACCAGGCGTCTTTGGAAGCTTAGGGGTTAATACGTAAGTTTTAAATTTTGAATTTTGGAGGCTCAACGCCTGATCCCAAAGTTTCGGCTTTGCAGGCACAGGGGTTGAGGCCGTCAAAAACCGTAGGTGGTAAAACCTTAATTTCCTACGCAGACGGCGAGCGGTTGTGGTGGAACTTAACGTTCTCAAGCAGCTAAGTCTTCAATGAAACAGGTCTAAAGGCCAGGGCCATTGAAGTCTCGCCATAATCGGGTTGTTTCTTGGTAACAAGGGTGACCCACGGAAAAAGCCGCAAACGGTATCGCTTGTGGATTTTCCTTAACTTTTCTCTAACTAGGAGAAGCAAAGTGGCATTAAAACTCGAACAAAAGCAACAAATTGTTGCCGAGGTAAATGAAGTTGCCGCATCTGCTTTGTCAGCCGTGGTTGCAGACTATCGTGGTCTCACCGTTGCACAGATGACCGAAATGCGCGCGAGGGCGCGACAGAGTGGTGTTTATCTGCGCGTGGTGAGAAATACGTTGGCAAAAAGAGCCTTTGACGGAACGGACTATGCGTGTCTGGACGAGACACTGGTAGGCCCTACCCTGGTTGCGTTCTCGCAGGAGGACCCGGGCTCTGCTGCACGTTTGCTCAAAGATTGCGCAAAAGAAATGGATGCCCTGGATGTGAAGGGGTTGTCCATTGGTGGTGAATTGTTAGGCGCCGATCAAATTGATCGCGTGGCTAAGCTGCCGACCTTGGACGAAGCACGCGCCATGTTGCTTGCGGTGATGCAAGCTCCAATTGTGAAACTGGCGCGCACTTTGAACGAGGTGCCCGGCCAGATCACGCGTGTGATGGCTGCTGTGGCTGATCAGAAAAAAGCAGAAGAAGGTTAACATTCGTTAATACAACGAGTTATTTTAGGAGACTATAAAATGGCATTGTCCTCAGATGATATCTTAAACGCCATCGCAGATATGAGCGTGATGGAAGTTGTTGAACTGGTCCAGGCGATGGAAGAAAAGTTCGGCGTATCCGCAGCCGCAGCGGTTGCTGCAGCCCCTGCTGCCGCAGGTGGTGATGCAGGTGCGGCCGCCGCCGAAGAGAAGGATGAGTTTGATGTAATGCTCACCGGCGCAGGTGAGAAGAAAGTCAACGTGATCAAGGCTGTACGCGCGATCACCGGTCTGGGCTTAAAAGAAGCCAAGGCCCTGGTTGACGAAGCACCTTCAGCAGTTAAAGAAGGTGCAACAAAGGATGAAGCTGAAGACTTCAAGAAGCAGCTGGAAGAAGCCGGCGCAACCGTTGAGCTTAAGTAGACATCTGTATCGATTGTCTTTTTTTGCAAACAACGGACAAACCATCAGGCTGGTCTTGGCGGATCTCGATTCGTCCAAGCACCGGCCTTTTGTGGTTGGGCTTTGTGGTGGGCCGGTGTCCTTACCAGAAAGCGAACTTCACCCGCGGCCAAGCGTGTCTTGGCTCAGCGCAAATGCACCGCTAAGTTAGCGTAGGAGATCCGCATGGCGTATAGCTTTACCGAAAAGAAGCGTATCAGAAAAGATTTTGGCAAATTGTCGGAGTCAATGGAGTTGCCCTATTTGTTGGCCATTCAAGTTGACTCATACAACAATTTTCTTCAGGTAGATACGAATGCGGAAAAGCGGGACGAGTCCGGTTTACACGCCGCGTTCCGGTCCGTTTTTCCGATTGTCAGTTATTCCGGCAGCGCGGCTCTGGAGTATGTGGACTATCGCCTGGGAGAACCGGCTTTTGATGTCAAAGAGTGTGTGTTGCGCAGTATCACCTATGCCGCACCCCTGCGGGTAAAAGTCAGGCTGATCATCTACGACAAGGAATCGTCCAACAAAACGGTTAAGGACGTTAAAGAACAGGAAGTGTACATGGGCGAAATTCCGCTCATGACCGACAACGGAACCTTTGTGATCAACGGCACCGAGCGGGTGGTCGTTTCTCAATTACACCGTTCTCCCGGTGTATTTTTTGATCACGATCGCGGTAAAACCCATTCTTCCGGCAAACTGTTGTACAACGCCCGGGTTATTCCTTATCGAGGGTCCTGGCTGGACTTTGAGTTTGATCCAAAAGACTGTGTATTTGTGCGTATTGACCGCCGGCGTAAATTGCCGGCCACCATTATCCTGCGTGCGTTGGAGTATACCAGCGAACAGATTCTGGAAACCTTCTTTGATACCAACAAGTTTTTTGTGGATGGGGACAAAATAGCGGCGGAACTGGTTCCGGAAAGGATGCGCGGTGACGTTGCCTCCTTTGACATCTGTGATGACAACGGTGATGTGATTGTTGAAGTTGGGCGTCGGGTAACCGCCCGCCACGTCCGCCAGTTGGAAGAAAGCGGCATGAAATCCTTGCAGGTGCCAAGGGAATATCTGCTGGATCTGGTCACCGCCAAGGACATTATCGATACCTCCACCGGTGAGGTGGCGATTGCCTGTAATACAGTGATCACCGAAGAGGTATTGGAACAGTTGTTGGCGTTAAGCGTTTCTGAACTGGAAACCATTTATACCAACGACCTGGACTGTGGTTCGTTTATTGCTGATACCCTGCGGATTGATCCAACGCGAACCAAGCTGGAGGCATTGGTTGAAATTTATCGCATGATGCGTCCCGGGGAACCGCCGACCAAGGAAGCGGCGGAAAATTTGTTTAACAACTTGTTTTTCTCCGCCGAACGATATGACCTTTCTGCAGTAGGCCGCATGAAATTCAACCGTCGCCTGGGTCGGGAAGAAATAGAGGGTGCAGGCATTCTCTGCGCAGACGATATTGTTGAGGTGCTGCGCACTCTGCTGGACATAAGAAACGGCAAGGGCAACGTAGACGACATCGACCACCTGGGCAACCGCCGGGTGCGCTCGGTTGGTGAAATGGCGGAAAATGCGTTTCGTGTAGGTCTGATTCGGGTGGAACGGGCGGTTAAAGAACGTCTTAGCCTGGCGGAGTCTGAAGGTCTGATGCCTCAGGATATGATTAACGCAAAACCCGTTGCGGCGGCCATTAAAGAATTTTTTGGTTCTTCTCAGCTGTCTCAGTTTATGGACCAGAACAACCCATTGTCCGAAGTGACGCACAAGCGGCGGGTTTCCGCGCTGGGACCGGGTGGATTGACCCGGGAGCGTGCGGGATTTGAGGTGCGTGACGTGCACCCCACCCACTACGGACGAGTCTGTCCCATCGAAACCCCGGAAGGCCCCAACATTGGTCTGATCAACAGTCTGGCCACTTATGCGCGGACCAACGGGTACGGTTTCCTGGAATCACCCTATCGCAAGGTAGTGGATGGTGCGGTAAGCGATGAGATTGAATACTTATCCGCCATTGATGAAGCCAACTATGTGATTGCGCAGGCCAGTGCGCCCATTGATGACAGTGGTGCTTTTACCACCGAACTGGTGGATGTCCGTCATCAAAACGAATTTACCAAAACCGCGCCTGAAAACGTTAACTACATGGACGTTTCTCCCAAACAGGTGGTTTCTGTGGCAGCGTCGCTGATTCCCTTCCTGGAACACGACGACGCCAACCGCGCGCTGATGGGTTCGAATATGCAGCGCCAGGCGGTACCCACCTTGCGGGCTGAAAAACCCCTGGTCGGCACCGGCATGGAGCGTGACGTTGCCCGGGATTCCGGGGTATGTGTTATCGCCACCCGGGGTGGACTGGTCGACAGCGTAGACGCTGGGCGTATTGTTGTGCGGGTCTCGGACGAAGAAACGGAGGCCGGTGAGGCTGGTGTTGATATCTACAACCTGACCAAATTTACCCGCTCCAATCAAAACACCTGTATCAATCAGCGTCCCCTGGTTAAACCCGGTGATATTATCGCACGGGGTGATACGCTGGCGGATGGCCCGTCGGTGGATATGGGTGAATTGGCGCTGGGGCAAAATATGCGCATCGCCTTTATGCCCTGGAACGGTTACAACTACGAAGACTCCATCCTGGTGTCTGAACGGGTGGTTAAGGAAGATCGCTTTACCAGCATCCACATTCAGGAGCTCACCTGTATTGCCCGGGACACCAAGTTGGGTCCTGAAGAAATTACCTGCGACATTCCTAATGTAGGTGAAGGGGCACTGAGCAAGCTGGATGAGTCCGGCATTGTCTACATTGGTGCGGAAGTGGCCGCAGGCGATATCCTGGTCGGCAAGGTGACCCCCAAGGGTGAAACCCAGCTCACCCCGGAGGAAAAACTGTTACGCGCTATCTTCGGTGAAAAGGCGTCGGACGTTAAGGACACCTCCCAGCGGGTACCCACCAGTGTTAAGGGTACCGTGATCGACGTCCAGGTCTTCACCCGGGATGGCGTGGAAAAAGACCAGCGGGCAAAGGACATCGAAAGAGCGCAACTGGCGCAGATTCGCAAGGATCTGGATGATGAATACCGCATCGTTGAAGAAGCAACCTATGAACGTCTGCGCAGAGCGCTGATGGGCCAGGCGGCAGCCAGCGCGCCTAACCAGAGCTCGGGACTGACCATCGATCAGGCCTATCTGGATACCCTGTCGTTGGATGACTGGTTCAAAATTCGCATGCAGGACGACAGTTTGAATGCCCAGTTGGAGCGCGCGGAAGCTCAATTGCAGGAACGCAAAGAAGCGCTGGACGCGGTTTATGCTGACAAGCGCGCTAAGCTGGAAAGCGGTGACGACCTGGCGCCGGGTGTGCTGAAAATTGTTAAGGTTTATCTGGCGATAAAGCGCCGTATTCAGCCCGGTGACAAGATGGCGGGCCGGCACGGCAACAAGGGAGTAATCTCGGTGATCATGCCCGTGGAAGATATGCCCTTTGATGAACGTGGCGAACCGGTGGACATTGTGCTCAATCCCCTGGGTGTACCGTCGCGTATGAACGTGGGTCAGGTACTGGAAACCCACCTGGGGTGGGCGGCCCGGGGCGTGGGTGAACGCATCAACGAAATGTTGGAACAACAGCGCCAGGCGGCGGATCTGCGCAAATTCCTCCACGAGGTGTACAACCAGGTGGGTGATCCCAACGTGGACATCGATTCCTTGTCAGACACCGAAATAGTGGAGCTTGCCACAAACCTGCGCTCCGGTGTGCCCATGGCCACACCGGCATTTGATGGTGCGACGGAAGAAGAAATTAAGCGGATGTTGGAAGTGGCCGGATTGCCGCGTTCCGGCCAGGCTCAGCTTTACGATGGGCGGACGGGAGATCCCTTTGATCGGCCAACCACCGTGGGCTATATGTACATGCTGAAGTTGAACCATCTGGTTGATGACAAGATGCATGCCCGCTCAACCGGATCGTACAGCCTGGTTACCCAGCAACCGCTGGGCGGCAAGGCTCAGTTTGGCGGCCAGCGTTTTGGCGAAATGGAAGTGTGGGCGCTGGAGGCTTACGGAGCTGCATATACCTTGCAGGAGATGCTGACCGTAAAGTCCGACGATGTGACCGGGCGTACCAAAATGTATAAAAACATTGTTGACGGTGACTACAAGATGGAGCCGGGTATGCCGGAGTCCTTTAATGTGCTTGTTAAGGAAATACGTTCCTTGGGCATCAACATTGAATTGGAAACGGAATAACTGCGCTGCGGAATTCTCAAAAACTCTAAATAGAGTACTCTTAGAAAGAGTGGAGGAAAGATCTTGAAAGACTTACTTAATTTGTTAAAAGCCCAGGGTAACGTAGATGAGTTCGACTCGCTGCGAATTGGGTTGGCTTCACCGGAAATGATCCGCTCGTGGTCCTTTGGTGAGGTTAAAAAACCGGAAACGATCAACTATCGAACGTTTAAGCCCGAGCGGGACGGTTTGTTCTGTGCGCGTATTTTTGGTCCGGTTAAAGACTACGAATGTCTGTGCGGTAAGTACAAACGCCTGAAGCACCGGGGCGTGATTTGTGAAAAATGTGGTGTGGAAGTGACCTTGACCAAGGTGCGCCGCGAACGCATGGGCCATATTGAGCTGGCCTGTCCAACAGCACATATCTGGTTCTTGAAATCTCTGCCGTCGCGGATCGGCTTGTTGCTGGACATGACCCTCAGGGATATCGAGCGGGTTCTATATTTTGAATCTTTTGTGGTCATTGATCCCGGCTTGACGGACTTGGAGGTGGGCCAGCTGCTGACTGATGAAGAGTATTACAGCAAGCTGGAAGAATTTGGCGACGAGTTTGATGCACGTATGGGTGCTGAGGCGATCCAGGAGCTGCTGCTGGCCTTAGATCTGGACAGCGAAATTGCCATTCTCCGGGAAGAAATCCCGGCAACAAATTCCGAAACCAAAATCAAAAAGTTCTCCAAACGCTTAAAGCTGATGGAAGCCTTTGTTAACTCGGGTAACAAACCTGAATGGATGGTGATGACGGTTCTTCCGGTTTTGCCCCCGGATTTGCGGCCCCTGGTACCCCTGGACGGCGGCCGCTTTGCCACTTCTGATCTGAATGACCTGTATCGCCGGGTAATCAACCGGAATAACCGCTTAAAACGTTTGTTGGATCTGGCGGCGCCGGACATTATCGTGCGTAACGAAAAACGGATGCTGCAGGAATCTGTGGATGCCCTGTTGGACAACGGCCGCCGTGGCCGGGCCATTACCGGATCAAATAAGCGTCCGCTCAAATCTCTGGCGGACATGATTAAGGGTAAGCAGGGCCGTTTCCGCCAGAACTTGCTGGGCAAGCGTGTGGACTATTCCGGGCGTTCGGTGATCGTGGTGGGCCCAACCCTGAAACTGCACCAATGTGGTTTGCCGAAGAAAATGGCGCTGGAACTGTTTAAACCCTTTATCTTCGGCAAGTTGGAAGAGCGCCAACTGGCCACCACCATCAAGGCGGCCAAGAAGATGGTGGAACGTGAAACCGCTGAAGTCTGGGATATCCTGGCGGAAGTAATTCGCGAACACCCGGTGTTACTCAATCGTGCACCGACGCTGCACCGCTTGGGTATTCAAGCTTTTGAGCCGGTGCTGATTGAGGGTAAGGCCATTCAACTGCACCCGTTGGTGTGTACAGCGTATAACGCGGATTTTGACGGTGACCAAATGGCGGTACACGTACCGCTGACTCTGGAAGCGCAGCTGGAAAGCCGGGCACTGATGATGTCCACCAACAATATTCTCTCACCGGCCAGCGGTGAGCCGATTATTGTGCCGTCCCAGGATGTTGTTCTGGGCGTGTACTATATGACTCGCGAGAAGGTGAATGCCCGGGGAGAGGGTTCTGTTTTTGCGGATGCGGAAGAAGTACACAGGGCTTACTACGCCGGGCAGGTGGACCTGCACGCCAAGGTTAAGGTGCGGGTTGAGGAAAGCCTGGATGACGAACAAGGGTCACAGGGAATCTCGCGGACCCTTTACGAAACCACTGTTGGCCGGGCCCTGTTGTACAACATTGTGCCTAAACGGTTGCCCTTCAGCCTGGTCAACAAGCCTATGGACAAACGGTCGATATCCAATCTAATCAACGATTGTTATCGTATCTGTGGACTTAAGGATACGGTGATATTTGCCGACCAGTTGATGTACACAGGCTTTGCCCACTCAACTTCTTCCGGCTCCTCCATTGGCGTGGAAGATTTTGTAATTCCGGATGACAAAGCCACCATCATTGGCGAGGCGGAAGCTGAGGTGACGGAAATTGAGTCACAATACGCTTCCGGGCTGGTGACCCAGGGAGAAAAATACAACAAGGTGGTGGACATATGGTCCCGGGCCAATGACCTGGTTGCACGGTCCATGATGGAGGGTATTTCCCAGGAAGCGGTGACCAATCGCGAAGGGGAAGAAGAACACCAGGCGTCGTTTAACTCGGTCTATATCTATGCGGATTCCGGCGCCCGGGGTTCCCCTGCGCAGATTCGTCAGTTGGCGGGAATGCGTGGGTTGATGACACGTCCGGACGGCAGCATCATCGAAAACGCAATTACCGCAAACTTCCGCGAGGGTTTGACGGTAAATGAGTACTTTATTTCTACCCACGGTGCCCGGAAGGGCCTTGCGGATACCGCGCTTAAAACCGCAAACTCCGGGTATCTCACCCGCAGGTTAGTGGATGTTGCCCAGGATGTGGTGATTACCGCCGTGGACTGCGGCACTGAAGAAGGTCTATTTACCACCGCGATCATTGAAGGTGGCGATGTGGTAGAACCGTTGAGTGCGCGGGTCCTGGGCCGGGTAGTGGCGCAAGACGTGCTGGAGAACGACGGCAAAACCGTACTTATCCCAAAAGGCACAATGATCGATGAAGGCTGGGTGGATAAGCTGGAAGGCCTTGGTGTTGACGAAATGTGGGTGCGCAGTGCCATTACCTGTGAAGTATCTTACGGGGTGTGTGCCAAGTGTTACGGTCGTGATCTGGCCAGAGGTCACGAGGTAAACGTTGGTGAAAGTGTTGGGGTAATTGCGGCTCAGTCCATTGGCGAGCCGGGTACACAGCTGACCATGCGTACCTTCCACATTGGTGGGGCGGCATCACGGGCCACCGCCATTGATAATATTCAAGTCAAACATGGGGGTACCGTCCGGTTGCACAACCTTAAAACGGTAACCCGCGAATCCGGCGAACTGGTTGCGGTTTCCCGTTCCGGGGAAATTGCCGTTGCGGATGAGCACGGGCGTGAGCGTGAGCGTTATAAGCTCCCGTATGGCGCTGTGATCTCTGTGTCTGAGGATGACAGTGTAGAAGCCGGCCGGGTTATTGCCCAGTGGGATCCCCACACACACCCGATTGTGGCAGAGGTTGCCGGTCAGGTGCAGTTCCACGAAATGGAAGAAGGTTTGTCGGTTAATCGCCAGACAGACGAACTGACGGGGTTGACCAATATCAGTGTTCTGGATCCAAAAGACCGGCCCAGTGCCGCCAAAGATCTGCGCCCTGCGGTGCGCCTGTTCGACGGCAAGGGTAACCAGGTGAACTTGCCGGGTACTGATGTCCCGGCAAACTATTACCTGCCGAATAGTGCAATTTTGAATCTGGAAGACAATTCCCATATTGGGGTGGGTGACATTATTGCCCGAGTACCCCAAGAGGGTTCCAAAACTCGTGACATTACCGGTGGTTTGCCCCGGGTTGCGGACTTGTTTGAAGCCCGCAAGCCCAAGGAGCCTGCCATACTGGCTGAAGCAACGGGTGCGGTCAGCTTCGGCAAGGAGACCAAGGGTAAGCGCCGGCTGGTGATTACTCCTCCGGATGGCGATCCGGTGGAAACCTTGATTCCCAAATGGCGCAACATCGGCGTATTTGACGGGGAACAGGTGGAACGAGGCGAAGTGGTTTGTGAAGGACCACCCAGTGCACACGATATCCTGCGCTTAAAAGGCGTGGCGGAACTGGCCAAGTACATCGTCAACGAAATTCAGGAAGTTTATCGTCTGCAGGGTGTGACCATTAATGACAAACACATCGAAGTGATTGTGCGTCAGATGTTGCGCAAGGTTGAGGTGCAAAGCTCCGGGGAATCTGAGTTGATCCGGGGTGAGCAGCTTGAATTCACTAAGATTCGCGAAATTAATGACGAACTGGCGGAACAGGGTAAGGAACCGGCGAAGTTTCAGCGTATTCTGCTGGGTATCACCAAGGCTTCCCTGGCGACCGAGTCCTTTATTTCAGCGGCATCGTTCCAGGAGACCACCCGTGTTCTGACCGAAGCGGCGGTGACCGGCAAGCAGGACTGGCTGCGCGGCCTCAAAGAAAACGTGGTTGTGGGTCGTTTGATTCCCGCGGGGACCGGGCTCACCTATCACAATGACCGCAAGAAGCGCCGCGAGGATGAAGTGCTTGCGGGACAGGGTCCGTCCGCGGAAGAAGTGGAACAGGCGCTCACCGCGGCACTGTCCGCCAGCGAAGACGGAGGCGGGGAAGAGGAGTAGTCTGCAAAATTTGGATGGGCCGGCGCTAACCCCTGTATAAGCAGGGGTTTACCGGCTCGATAACCCTTGTTTTGTGCAATGGCTCCGATTAAACTGCGCCGCCCGTTTCGCAAGTGCCAGCCTTCGCGCGACGAACAGGCACGGTGGAACCACGATGGCATCCACAGTGGTAAAAAGAAAATTGAAGATATTTAGAGGTTAGCCAGTCGCTTATGGCAACAATCAGTCAGTTGGTCCGCAAACCGCGCAAACGCAAAGTGGACAAAAATATTGTACCGGCCTTGCAGGCCTGTCCCCAGCGCCGGGGTGTTTGTACGCGCGTATATACCACCACGCCGAAGAAACCTAATTCTGCACTGCGTAAGGTTTGCCGGGTGCGTCTGACTAACGGCTATGAAGTGACCTCCTACATTGGTGGCGAAGGCCATAATCTTCAAGAACACTCGGTGGTATTAATCCGCGGGGGCCGTGTCAAAGACCTGCCCGGCGTGCGTTATCACACCATTCGCGGCACCCTGGATACCTCCGGGGTTGCGGATAGAAAACAGGGTCGCAGCAAATACGGAACCAAGCGACCTAAGTAACCCATATTTTCTCAGTAAGGCCCCGGGCGTGTCTTCGGGGGTGACCTGAAGCAAGGAGAATCACATGCCTCGACGAAGAGTTGTTGCCAAACGGGAAGTACTCCCGGATCCAAAATTCCACAATCAGACCGTGGCTAAGTTCATTAACCACGTGATGGTCAGTGGGAAAAAAGCGGTTGCTGAGCGGATTGTCTACGGTGCCTTTGACCGTATTTCCGAACGTGACAGTTCAGATCCGGTGGAAGTCTTCGAAAATGCCCTGGAAGCCATTGCACCATTGGTGGAAGTTAAGTCGCGGCGGGTTGGGGGTGCGACCTATCAGGTGCCCGTGGAAGTGCGTGCTTCCCGGCGCACGGCATTGGCCATGCGTTGGCTGGTGGAAAGCGCCCGGGCGCGGAGTGAAAAATCCATGGCGGCCCGGCTGGCGGGTGAATTGATGGATGCTGCGGAAGGCCGTGGCGCGGCGGTGAAGAAGAAAGAAGATACTCACCGCATGGCGGATGCTAACCGAGCATTTGCGCATTACCGCTACTAGCGCTAAACCTTGTTTGAAGCCGGGCCTGGTATTTCCCAATGCCTAGAACCACCCCAATTACCCGTTACCGGAATATCGGTATTGTTGCTCATGTGGATGCGGGCAAAACAACCACTACCGAACGTGTGCTTTTTTATACCGGTCTTTCCCACAAAATTGGTGAGGTACACGATGGTGCGGCCACCATGGACTGGATGGAACAGGAGCAGGAACGGGGGATAACCATTACCTCCGCGGCCACAACCTGTTTCTGGCGTGGCATGACCCAGCAGTACGACGAACACCGGATCAACATTATTGATACCCCCGGGCACGTGGACTTTACCATTGAGGTGGAGCGCAGCTTGCGGGTACTGGACGGCGCGGTTGTGGTGTTTTGCGGCACCTCCGGGGTGGAGCCCCAGTCCGAGACGGTTTGGCGGCAAGCCAACAAATACGAAGTGCCGCGTATGGTATTTGTCAACAAAATGGATAGGCAGGGCGCCGATTTCCTGCGTGTGGTGGAACAGATAAAGGACCGGTTGGGCTCAGCGCCGGTGCCTATTCAGCTGCCCATCGGGGCGGAAGAGAATTTTAAGGGTGTGATCGATCTGATCACCATGAAGGCCATCTATTGGAACGAGGCGGATCAGGGTTTAACCTATGTAGAAGAAGATATCCCTGATGACTTGTTAGGCGCAGCAACCCAATGGCGGGAGTTTATGGTTGAAAGCGCAGCCGAAGCCAACGAAGAGCTGATGGATAAATATCTCGAAAGCGATTCGTTGGAAGCTGCGGATGTCAAGGCCGGCTTGCGCATCCGCACCCTGGCTAACGAGATTGTGCCGGCGTTGTGCGGCTCTGCCTTTAAGAACAAAGGTGTACAAGCCATGCTGGACGCGGTGATCGAGTACTTGCCCGCGCCCACTGAAGTCAAGGCCATAGAAGGGGTGTTGAACAACGGCTCTACCGACAGTCGCGAAGCGGATGACGAGGCGCCTTTTGCCGCGCTGGCCTTTAAGATTGCTACAGATCCCTTTGTTGGAACGCTGACGTTTTTTCGTGTTTATTCCGGTGTGCTTAATACAGGGGATCAGGTATTTAACCCCATAAAAAACCGCAAGGAGCGCATCGGCCGCATGGTGCAGATGCACTCCAATAATCGTAATGAAATTAAAGAGGTGCGGGCCGGTGATATTGCTGCCGCAATTGGGCTGAAAGATGTGACCACCGGTGAAACCCTGTGTGCGCAACACAAGCCCATTACCTTGGAACGTATGGAATTTCCTGAACCCGTAATATCCGTTGCGGTTGAACCCAGGTCGGTGGCTGATCAGGAGAAAATGGGGGTGGCGCTGGGCAAATTGGCTCAGGAAGACCCTTCCTTTCATGTTGAGACCGATGAAGAGACCGGCCAGACCATTATCTCCGGGATGGGTGAGCTACACCTGGACATCATAGTTGACCGGATGAAACGTGAGTTCAGCGTGGAGGCCAATATTGGCAAACCCCAGGTGGCGTATCGCGAAACCATCCGCGGCACCGTTGAGCAGGAGGCTAAATTTGTTCGTCAAACCGGCGGGCGGGGTCAGTACGGCCATGTATGGGTCAAGCTGGAACCGTATAAGGATGAGGAAGGTGCCTTCGCCTACGAATTTGTTGATGAAATTACCGGCGGGGTGGTGCCCCGGGAGTACATTCCGGCGGTCAACAAAGGCATTCAGGAGCAAATGCAGAATGGTGTGTTGGCGGGTTATCCACTGATCGGAGTGCGCGCAACATTGTATGACGGCTCGTTTCACGATGTGGATTCGTCAGAAATGGCCTTCAAAATTGCCGGGTCCATGGCCCTGCGGGAGGGTGCCAAAAATGCGGACGCCGTTTTGCTGGAACCCATTATGAATGTTGAAGTGGTGACTCCGGAAGAGTACATGGGCGATGTGGTGGGTGACCTGAATCGTCGTCGTGGACTGATATCAGGGATGGATGAAAATCCAGCCGGGAAGGTGGTTCGCGCGGATGTGCCGTTATCCGAAATGTTCGGATATTCAACAGACTTGCGTTCCAGCACACAGGGGCGTGCCACCTATACCATGGAATTTAGTGACTATGCAGAAGTGCCCGAAGCGATCAAAGATCGTATGATCAACCGCTAACCCATTTAAATAAGCGTTTACTACACATTTTAGGAACCAGACATGGCCAAAGAGAAATTTGAAAGAACCAAGCCACACGTAAATGTTGGCACGATAGGACACGTTGACCACGGTAAGACGACGTTGACAGCGGCGCTGACG
>JANQMF010000123.1 GCA_028280225.1 Pseudomonadales bacterium
TTTTTTTACCGCGCGAAACGCCGTTGGGGCAACAAAAAAAGTTTTGACGCGGTGTTCGGCAATAACCCGCCAGAACGCGCCCGCATCCGGTGTGCGCACCGGCTTACCTTCATACAGCACGCTGGTACAACCGCGAAATAATGGGCCATAGACAATATAGGAGTGCCCCACAACCCAGCCAACGTCCGAAGCCGCCCAATACACATCTCCAGCATCCACACCATAAATGGCCTGCATGCTGTAATTTAACGCCACCGCGTGACCCCCGTTGTCGCGAACCACACCCTTGGGTTTGCCCGTGGTACCGGACGTATACAGAACATATAACGGATCCGTAGCATCCACCGGCACACAGTCCACCGGTTGTGCCTGGCTTTCCCAGCTCTGCCAGTCCAAGTCACGTCCCGGATGCAGGTCTGCCTGCACCTGCGGGCGCTGCACGATAACGGTATGTTCGGGTTTTGCCTCGGCCAGGCGAATGGCTTCATCCAACAGCGGTTTGTAGGGGATCACCCGGTCAAATTCTATGCCGCATGATGCGGATATGATCAGCCTTGGCGCGGCATCGTCTATCCGCGCCGCCAGTTCCGGGGCCGCAAAGCCGCCAAAAACCACCGAATGCACCGCGCCAATGCGGGCGCACGCCAGCATCGCCACCACCGTTTCCGGGATCATGGGCATATAAATGACCACCCGGTCACCTTTGCCCACACCCAGCGCAGCCAGACCACCTGCCACTCGAGCGGTCCAATCACGCAGTTGTTGATACGAAATATGCCGCACCAAACCCGTCGCCGGGGAATCATAGATCAGTGCGGTCTGTTCTCCCCTGCCAGCCTGGACATGTTGATCCAAGGCTATGTGGCAGGTATTTAACTTGCCGCCGCGAAACCAGCGCCAGGCCCCGTTGGCATCCTGATCAAGAACCGTTGACGGTGCTTCAAACCAGGGTACCCGCGACGCCTGTTCCGACCAAAACCCCTGGGGATCAGTCAAGGAGCGCTGGTATTCATCAGCGTAACCCATTGGGTTAGCTACTTGGAGGCTTTTAGGAACTTCGTGACCTGAGCCTTCTTGGGACAACGGGCAATCAGATCTTTGTAGATCTTGGTCCGCTTGCTGATGTTTTTGTGCTCACAGTAAAAGTCCACCGCTCGCTGCCACGCGCCCGGAATACCGTGTTTATTGATTGAAACCGTGGTGTTAACGATCTTGTTGGTCACACGGGACATAATGCCCACCTGGAACACAGGGGTCATTGTGCCGCTCTTTTCGCGCTTAAGACGGCACAAAATACCCTTTACCTGACCGGTTTCGTCAAGATGTATCTCTTTGTCCGCACGCTCTTTGCTCTTTTTCTGAATCGCGGCCAGTTCTACGTCGCGTGCCTCAGCCACTTTTTTAACAGCAGCACGTTTGGCACCACGCAGACGCTTACCATTTTCCTTTAATGAAAAGTACTCTTGATAAGTTTTGCCTTCAATTTGGCGCCGTACACGAAACCCGTGAAAACGGGGGTTGTCTAACAATTCAACACTCATATGAAATCCTCTAGTCTTTTAGTTTTAATTATTATTAGTCTATCTATCTTTGGAGGCTTGTTACCAAGCGGTAAATACATCATGCGGAACCTTTGGCAATAATGCCCTTGGACGCTAATGTATCGATCTCATTAGAACTAAAACCAAAATCCTTAAGTACTGCATGGGTATCCTGCCCGGGGATTCTAGCTCCATGGGATATTTGTGGCGTTGTGCGCGAGAACCTGGGTGCAGGAGCTTGTTGCATAACACCGTCTATTTCTACATAACTGTTACGAGCTTTGTTGTGTGCATGTTCGCAAGCTTCGAAGATACTGAGAACCGGGGCAAAACAAACATCACTGCCCTCCATGATATCACACCACTCACTTTGTGTTTTTGTTAGAAACACAGCCTTAAGCTCGTCTTTCATTCTGGGCCATTCACCGGGATCCATCTGATTGGCGAACCGTTGGGGATCAACGTCCGTCTTCTCTATCAGCAAGGCATAAAACTGCGGCTCAATTGAACCAATACTGATGTATTTGCCGTCCTTGGTTTCATAGGTGTCATAAAAGTGGGCGCCACCGTCCAGCAAATTGGTGCCACGTTGATCCGTAAATCCACCACCGGCGGCAAATGTATAGAACATAGCCATTAGCGCTGCCGTGCCGTCCACCATGGCACTGTCTACGACTTGACCCTGGCCTGACTTCTGAGTCTCAAGCAGTCCACAAACCAGGCCAAAGGCCAACAGCATACCCCCGCCGCCAAAATCGCCAACAAGATTAAGCGGGGGCACAGGCCGTTCTCCGGGACGCCCTATGGCATGCAGTGCTCCCGCCAGCCCAATGTAGTTGATATCGTGCCCGGCTGCCTGGGCCAGGGGACCATCCTGGCCCCAGCCGGTCATGCGCCCATAAACCAGTTTTGGATTTCGTGCCATACAGTCCTGGGGGCCAAGGCCCAACCGCTCAGTGACGC
>JANQMF010000127.1 GCA_028280225.1 Pseudomonadales bacterium
CATTGCGCACATGCGCAAGCTTACCCAGGAGGCGATTCAGGCGGGCGCCCTGGGTTTTACCAGCTCAAGAACTCTCAACCATCGTTCCTCCCGGGGGGAGCCCACACCCTCCTTAAAGGCGGAAGTGGACGAACTGCTGGGATTTGCCCACGCGCTACGGGACGCAGGCCAAGGGGTTATGGAAATGATTTCCGACTTTGCCGATCTGGATGATGAATTCAGCCTCTTGCAACAGATGGTTGAGCAATCCGGCAGGCCCATGTCCATCTCCCTGGCCCAGGGCTTAAGCCCACATGGCTGGAAAAAAATACTGGGACGCATAGAGCGGGCCAGCAATTCGGGGCTGGTGATGCGGGGACAGGTGGCGCCGCGTCCCATAGGCGTATTAAACGGCCTGACGACCAGCCTGGCCCCCTTTACCTCACGGCCGTCGTTTGAAGAGGTTGCTGGGCTGCCCCTGGCTGAAAAAGTCAAAGCCTTGTCCGAACCGGGTCGACGGCAAAAAATACTTGCCGAAGAACCGGGTCCTCGATTCCAGCGCCTGTTTAAGTTGATGGACGAAGGCCGTAAGTTATGGCTGCTCACCGATCCGCCAAACTATGAGCCGGATCCCCGGGACAGCCTGTATGCTCAGGCCCAGGAACGGGGTGTGCCGGTTTGGGACTATGTCTACGACACCATGCTGGCGAACAACGGCCTGAACATTTTGTATACGCCGTTTGCGAATTATGCGGAAAATAATCTGGATTGTTGCCGGGAGATGATGCTGCACCAGAACACCGTGATGGGATTGGGGGATGGGGGTGCCCATGTGGGCACCATTTGTGATGCCAGCTTCATCACCTCTCTGTTGACCCATTGGGGTCGGGACCGCAGCCGTGGGGAGCAAATTGACCTGCCCAGCTTAATTAAGTACCAGACCATGGATACAGCCCGGGCGGTGGAACTGCACGACCGGGGCACTTTGGAAGTGGGCATGAAGGCGGACGTGAACGTGATCGACTTTGATAATCTTAATGTCCGTCTGCCGGAAATTGTGCATGACTTGCCGGCGGGTGGTGCTCGTTTGCAACAGCGGGCGGACGGATACCTGGCGACCATCGTCAGCGGTCAAATTACCTACGCTCAGGGTGAAGCCACGGATGCGCTACCGGGCCGGTTAATTCGATAACCGTGGAGGGCCCCCTCAAACACCTGACGGTGTTGGATTTGACCATAGCCCGGGCGGGTCCCACCGCGGTCCGCCTGTTGACCGACTGGGGGGCCCGGGTCGTCAAAATAGAACCGCCGCTATCCGGCTCATCCGCCACCGGCGGACGACTGGGCCCGGATGAACAGAATCTGCATCGCAACAAAAAGTCCCTGTGTCTGGATCTCAAAGCCACCCAGGGGCGGCAATTGTTTTATGAACTTGTTGAGCAGGCTGATATTGTTGTCGAAAACTTCCGCAGCGATGTGAAGTTTCGCTTGGGGGTGGACTACGATACCTTGAAGGCCCTCAACCCGCGGCTGATCTACGCCAGCATATCCGGCTTTGGTCAATCCGGCCCTTATGCCGGCCGACCGGGCGTGGATCAAATTGTACAGGGCATGAGTGGGCTGATGTCGGTAACCGGGGAGCCGGGCAGGGGACCCATGCGGGTTGGGGTGGCCATCAGCGATACGTCTGCCGGTATGTTTTTGGGCCAGGGGATTTTGCTGGCCCTGCTCCACCGGGAGCAGACCGGACAAGGCCAGTGGGTACACACGTCCCTGCTTGAAGCCATGCTGAACAAACTGGATTTTCAAGGGGCGCGTTATACCATGACCGGTGAGGTGCCGGAGCAGCAGGGTAACGATCATCCCACCCAGGTTCCCATGGGCACCTTTGAAGCCAAGGACGGTTTTGTCAACATTGCAGCTTTTGGCGAAGTCATGTGGAGCCGCTTTTGTGCCACCCTGCAGGCGCAAGAGTTGCTGGAACATCCTGACTATCAGTCTGCCGCGGATCGGGCCGCCGCGCGTCAGCCGTTGAAAGAAGATATGAATCAAGTCACACGCCGGTATACCGTGGAAGAGTTGGTTACCCTGTTGAATGAGGCCGGGGTACCCTGTGGTCCAATCAACAATATTGGTGAAGCCTTCGAAAACGAGCAGGTGAAGTTTCTGCAGATGGCCAAGGCCGCTGCTCACCGGGAACTGGGGCAGGTAGCGTTAATTCGGTCGCCCATTAATTTGTCCGCCTTTCCCCAGGAGACGGCTTTTGACTGTGCTGCGCCCAACCCGGGTGCTAATTCTGTTGATGTGCTTAAACAGTTTGGCGTCAGTGAAGAACGAATTGATAGTCTCCTGGAAACGGGTGTAATCAGTTAATGAACACAAAAGCCGTGTTGGGGTATGCCGTCGGCGATTTTGGCATCAACCTGTATTTCATCTCGGTGATGACTTATCTGTTGTATTTTTATACGGACGTGATGGGGCTGAGCGCCGTTTCCGCGGGTGCGGTGTTTGCCGTTGCGCGTTTTATCGACGCCGTGACGGATCCCTTGGTGGGTGCTCTGGCGGAACGGACACGCAGCCGGTGGGGGCGCATGCGCCCCTACCTGTTGTTTGGCGCCATTCCCCTGGGGCTGATCAGTGTGGCCACGTTTACGGTGCCTGATCTGGATAATCAGGGCAAACTTATTTGGGCCTATACCACCTATATCCTCTTTGGCCTCATTTATACGGTGGTTTCCATTCCGTATTCCGCGCTGACTGCCTCACTGACCAACGACTATGCGGAACGGACCAGGCTATCGACGTTCAGAATCGGCTTTGCCTTTGCCGGTGGTTTCCTGGTTTCCGTGGGCACCATGCCCTTTGTGGGGCTGTTTGAAAACCAGGCTGATGGCTTCCAGGCATTGATGGTGGTGTTTGCGCTGTTGGCTACCTTGCTGCTGTTTACTACCTACCGCTCCAGCGCCGAGGTGGTTCAACCGGCGGCGGAAGAACACCCGTCGTTGCGCGACAGCGCGGTGGCAATTTTCCGCAATCCGCCGCTGCTGATTGTGATTGGTATCTTCTGCTGCGGGATGCTGGGATTTACCGTCAGGCAGGCCACAACCGCCTACTTTTTTATTTACAACGTTGGTGACCCAACGTTAATCTCCTGGTTTTTCGGCAGTACGTTAGGTGCCATGTTAGTGGGTATATGGGGGGTGCCCAGGCTTGCGGAAAGGTACGGTAAGGCCGGGGCAACCCGCCTGGGTGCCTATGTGGCCTTGTTAGCCTGCATCGGCTTCTTCTTTACCGCTTATGACAATATTCCCGGCATATTTTTTTGGGGTTGTCTGGTTGCTCTGGGCAGCACCCCGGTGGCGGTGTTGGGGTGGGCAATGATCCCGGATACCGTTGAATATGCCCAGTTGCACTATGGTGTGCGGGCGGACGGGGCTATTTTTTCCACAGCCAGTTTCTTTCAAAAACTGGCGAAAACAGTGGGTGGCGCGGGGGTTGCCTTTATCCTGGGATTGTCAGGATATGTCGCCAACCAGCCGCAAAGCGCGGACACCCAACAGGCCATTCACGCCATGTTGACCCTTGTGCCCATGGGTATTCTGCTGATCCTGATTGTGCTCACCCACCTGTACCCATTGGACCGCGATCGACACGCACAAATTCTGGCGGAACTTAATCAGACGTAGCGGTACCGGCCAGGGTGGCATCCAGCATCGCCCGCATATCTGCCTGGTGCCGCTGCCGGTGCCACTCCAGCAGCAGAATTTTCATGGTCATGGCCACGGCAACAGGCTCATCGAACATCAGATGGTGATAGGTATTCGGCACTGTCACGATGGGTAACATATCTGCCGTGATGGAGGACATATGTGCAGCATAAAAGGCCCCTTCATCTTCGCTGTGCTCACCTAATATAAGCGCGCTTGGACAGACCAGGCGTGCATATTTGTCGCGTTGACCAACACCCATTTCCAGATGGTCAAACAAGGCCGGATCAAATTTCCATGTCCAACCGCCTTCTACCTCTTTTAAGCCGTACTCCGCCATATGCGCAAGCAGGGCCGGGTGGACACCGGGCTGCTCCGGGATCAGGCGAAATCGGCCCAGGGCGGTGGCCTTGTCCGCATAAGTGCGCAACTTGCGTCCCGGCTCAACCCCCTCTCGTTTTGCGCGCATCCCCCACTCCAGGTATTCATCCGGTGGGGCAGTGGTAAAGTCCATGAACAAAACACCCCCCAGCTGTTCGCCGTAGTGATGTCCGGTTTCCAGGGCAACAAAACC
The DNA here is from genome assembly GCA_028280225.1 of Pseudomonadales bacterium. GTDB lineage: Bacteria > Pseudomonadota > Gammaproteobacteria > Pseudomonadales > Azotimanducaceae > UBA4421. Next base: position 4,261 of record JANQMF010000127.1, read on the forward strand.
GCCAAAGCTATGCCCGACCACATAGGGGGCGGGTCCCAGACCGGCTGCCTGGCAGACCGCCCAAACTTCATCAGCAAATAGTTTTCCGGAGTAGGTCGTGCGCCAATCACTGTTGCCATTGCCGGATAAGTCCAGGGCCGCCACATGAAACTTGTCCGCCAGGAAGGGTGCGGTAAACCGCCACCATTCCAGATGAGCGTTGCTGCCGTGGATCAGCACCACCCCCGGAGCGCCGCTTTGCCCCCAGGTTTCAAACACTATGTTCGCGCCGGCAACGGTAACGCTGCCGGGCTGTGACGGTTCAGCAAGGGCACGGGTGTACCAGGACGGAAGTTCAGACATGCAGCGCCTTAATTTTTTTCAGCCGGAAACCCTACCACGACGTTGTGGAAATGATAGGGTGAGGGATGGATTTTTTTACCGGCACTCAACCAATTGCATGTCCATATTGCGGAGAGTGTTTTGATATTGTGGTTGATCACAGCATTGCGGAACAGGAATATATAGAAGACTGTTATGTCTGCTGCCGGCCGATCCATCTGCGCGTTGAAGTCGAGGCACAGCAGGTGCGCATATCCGCAAGAAGTGAAAATGAGTGTTGAAACAAGAATGGGCCCGGGCCTTGGGTAGGAGACAGGATGGAACATCTGCTGGAAGACATCACCGTAATTGACGCCGCAAGCTTTTTGGCGGGTCCCGGTGGGGCCACAATTCTTGCGGACTACGGCGCCAATGTCATCAAGATTGAACCCCCCGGCGGTGATGGTTATCGCAAACTGGTGGGGGCTTATCCGGTGCCTTATCACTGGCTGCTGACTTCGCGTAACAAGCGCAGTCTGTGTATTGATTTAAACAAGGATGCCGGTCAACAGGTGCTGCACCAACTGGTGGCCAAGGCAGATGTATTTACCACCAACTTCTTTAAAGGCCAGTTACAAAAATTCAACCTCAGCTACGAAACGCTTAAGGCGCTTAATCCACAACTCATTTACGCCCATGTCAGCGGCTATGGCACCCAGGGCGTTGAAGCGGACCGGCGGGCCTTTGATGTAACCGGCTGGTGGGCGCGCAGTGGCATTATGGAATTTATCCGCGATCCCGGTCAGACGCCGTTGCTCATGGCGCCGGGGATGGGCGACCACTCAACCGCCACCGCTTTTTTTGGCTGTATCATGACCGGTCTGTACCGGCGGCAAAAAACCGGCGAGGGCTCCTTTGTGTCCACTTCCCTGGCCGCCAATGGCGTGTGGGCTAATGGTATGGCACTGCAGGGGGGGGTGGCCG
>JANQMF010000090.1 GCA_028280225.1 Pseudomonadales bacterium
ACTGTCTGCCGCCGGAGAGGCATTGCACAAGTTACCTACCGGTGTCGCCCGCCCCTGCACCTGCATGGAACCGATCAGGTCGATAGCCTCAACCACGCCGGGCCACTCGGCACACAGTGCCTTGTTTTCGTAGAGTTCAGCACCGCAGACCGAAGCCCCAATGGTCCAACCCTGGGCATCCCGGACCACGGTCTGTGTTTCCGGCAGATTTTTAATGTCCACAACCAGCGCAGGGGCTTTTAATCCTGACTGCATCTGCACAATCAGGTCGGTGCCTCCGGCCAGCACATAGCCTTGGCCACAGGCGCTGGCCAGCTTAGCCACCGCATCGTCAAGGGAATCGGGTATAACAAACTGCACCGGTTTATCGTCCTTTCAAATTTTTAACCAAATTTCAAAACGTTCCACTGGCAACGCTCTTCGCAACAACATTCTTTTAAAGCACTGAGGGAGCGAGCAAAATCCATACCAACGAAAAAAGCCCTGCCGAACGGGTCATCGTAACTGAACATGGCCGTGAGGCGGACACCCTCAGCCGGATATGTCCACAAAACAGACTCTCAGCCAAAGGATTTACATCAGAAAAACGCCTTTGCCCATACCCTGGGCATCGAACAAACGGTAAGCCTCTTCAGCATCCTGCAGAGCAAATTCATGGCTGAAAAGCGCATCAACATCTAAGTTACGCTCGCTGACAAAATCCGCGCATTCGGCTTGCCCGCTTTTGGAAAAGGTCCAGGAACCCACCAGGGAGAGCTGTTTGAGGATCATGGTATCCACACCAATTTGCATATCACCGCGGACCCCAACCAAACAAGCTGTTCCCCATTTGCGCAACACCTTAAGACTCAACGCCCGCGCTGTTGGATTAGAACTGCAGTCCATGCTCTTATGCGCCCCCAAACCCCGGGTCAGGGACTTTACCACCTTGTTGACGTTTTCGCTGGAAGGGTCGATGACATGATCAGCACCAAACTGCAGGGCAAGATCACGGCGCTCGGCCATGACATCCAGGGCAATAATGCGCGCGCCCATGGCTTTGGCTAACAGGGTCACACTCAGACCCACCGGCCCCTGTCCAAAAACCACCAGTGTTTCGTCCCCGGCCAGAGCCAGGCGTTTCAGCGCGCCATAGGCGGTCCCCGTGCCACAGGAGATTGCCGCACCGGTTTTAAAACTCAAATCATCGGGCAGCCCAACCAGGGTATGGGCCGGCACCTTCATGTAGTGTGCATGCGCCCCGTCAGCACCGCCCCCGCCATAGACAATGCTGTGAGATGTACACATTTGCGTCCAGCCTTCCCGGCAATGGGAACAGGTGCGGCAACCGTCGTAGTGATGCACCATGACCCGGTCTCCCAGCACAGCCTCTTTATCGCTGACACCCTCGCCCAGTTCAACCACAATCCCACAGGGTTCATGTCCCGGGATACAAGCATCCGCCTGATGGGGTCCCCGATATTCGTGCAGATCCGTACCGCACATACCGGACGCCTTTATTTCCAGCAACACTTCGCCTAACCCGGGCCGGGGTTTTGGCCGTTCTACTAATTCAAGCTTACGCTCACCCTTGAAGACAACTGCTTCCATCTCATTCCCTTACACACGTTTATGAGCCAGGATACAACTTACGTGCCAGTATCTTCGTCGTGTGGGGACACCAACATGAGTTTTTTGTACAGATACGACCTGGATATACCCAACTGCTCGGCAACCCGCTTTTTGTTGCCTTTGTATCGTTCCATCGCCTCGGCAATCAGCCGGTCTTCAACTTTGTCCAGTTGATCCTTCAATGTTGTGGTATCCCCACCCACGTCATAAACATGCACCCGCCCCAGCGGTTCGGCATCGCTGCCCACTTGCGGCGCTGAATGACCAAAGTCCCGGACCTCAATACGACCGTCTTCCGCAAAGTGAAAGGCCCGCTCAACTTCATGTTGAAGCTGACGAATATTACCCGGCCATCTTTGCTCCATCAGGTAATCGTATACATCGGGGACCACCCCGGGTGCTTCTTTATCGTACTGGGCAGAAAGCTGTTTGAGGAAGTAGTTGACCAGTAAAGGAATGTCTTCTAAACGTTCCTGAAGAGACGGCACCCTGATTGAAATTGGGCTCACCCTGTAGAACAGGTCCAGGCGGAACTTGCCGTTTTCCACAAAGTCTTCAAGATCGTGGTTGGTGGCACAACAAAGGCGGAAATCAACCGGCCGGGTGCGGGTGTCACCAATCCGCTCCACGTTCTTATCCTGCAAAACCCGCAACAACTTGGCCTGTACCTCCAGGGGCATGTCGCCAATTTCGTCCAGAAACATCGTGCCGTTGTCAGCTTGTTCAAATTTTCCTTTGCGGCCCTTACGGTCAGCACCGGTAAACGACCCCGGTGCATAACCAAACAATTCACTTTCAACCAGCGCCTCGGGCAAGGCAGCGGCATTAACCGCAACCAGGGGGCCCTTGGCTCTGCCGCTCAGCCGATGCAGGGCTTTTATCACCAGTTCCTTGCCCGTACCGCTTTGACCCTGAATGAGCACGGGAATATCCAGCGGGGCAATTTTTTGAATCTCCGCGCGCAATTCCCGGGCTGCGGCACTCTCGCCGACAATGGTCGCCAAAATCTCTTCATCATGCTGGCGCCGGGCGGTTTCTTTTTTGTATTTGGCCACCTCAGCTTCCAGCTGGTTAACCTTGCGGGACAAGCTCTCCAGTTGCTCCGGGCCCTTAAACATGATCCGTCCAATAGCGCCCACCACCTGGCCGTCTTTGCGTATGGGGTATCGGGAAACAATTCGCTGATAGTCTTTAAAACGCTGTACCTGACCTACTTCCGCAATCCCGGTGCGCACCACCTCGTGTAAACGGGTATTCTCAATCACCGACTGCACTGGCTTGCCGTCCCCTTCTCCGGGTTTTAGGCCCATATACCGCTCATGCACCGGTGACATAAACACCAATCGTTCTTCAGCATCAACAATGTTCAAGGCTTCAAACGGGTCCGTGAGGATGTGCTCGATGATGTCGTAGGCAAAATCAACGTTGGTGAGAAAACGCACCGCTGCATCCCCGGGCTGGGGACTCAGCAGAATCAGGTGTTTTTCTTCCACCGGGACAACACACGCCACCAGTTTCTGATTCTCGTGGTCCACTCTGATCAGACGGCGGGTAGCACGCTGGGTTTCACCAGACAACCACTTTTGTAATGCACCATCACAGCCAACACCCAGTGCCAGCTCAACCTTATCCTCAGCAAGCAGCACAACGCCATTTATCTGATTTTGGGTACTCATCTATCCCCTCTCCCCTTCTGATCTTGCTGCGACAAGCTCTCTCGCTAAGCTATCGCAGACATACTAAAGTGTCCTTTGTGCAGACACTAAACTCTCACAGGGCGAAGAGTAACAGGAATTTAGGCTGAATCTCCAGCCATGTGTGCATAATAAATACAAAAAAGTCTAAGGTGCGGGTGCCGGACCTGACACCCGCCACGTTGAAACCCGCCGTCCGGCGGGTCTAGTTCATATGGGCATCAAACCAATCCAGCATATCCCGTGGGTTGTCGGCAAACCAATTGTATCCATCAAAGCGATGGGTAGGTTCTTCCAACCAGTACATCTGCTTTTCCACAGGAATGTTGTTGTACAGCTCGGCAATAAATTCCAGATTGGTGTTCGGATCTTGCCGTGCCTGGACTAAGCGTGTGGGTATGGGCGTGGATTTTGCGGCAGATTCAATATTGGCCCTGAAAGGGTAACCCCCGGAGCGCGCCTGATAGGACTTTGCAACCGCGTCATAAACATCCTGGGTAACACCCAGGGATTTCAAATAGTCTCCATTGCTCAGCGGTTGCAGCGCAACCATGGCTTTTACACCGCTGCTCTGAAAAACAGACTGATCTTCTTCCATGGCAAAAAATGAGGTATTTGCGCCATAACAATAGCTGAGTAAGCCGATGGGTTTACCCTGGGTCTGCTGCTGCGAAGCCACAAATTCAACAGCGGCAATGACGTCGAACCTTTCTCCATGACCGCCAGTGCCCACACCCAATTCGGTTTTGTCACTTTCTCCATGATTTCTCAGATCGTACATAAGGACACCGTAACCGGCGTCCACCAAACGTCTGGCCACTTTGCCAAACTCAATTTCTTTATCATATGGACGAGAGCCTTCCGGGTGATATTTCAGCTGATACCCATAGCGGTTAGCGCTGTAACCAAAGTGGGTCATGATGACAATCTTGTCAGCCTCTTCACCCACCAGCCAGCCCCTCAGGGTCAGCCCATCCCGGGTGAGAAATTCCACATCCCGATAGCTCATACCATAGTCTTCAGGGGTCTTCTCGATGGGTTGGTGCCGCGGGGTTAAAAAGACAGTGGCAATGGCATGACCGGTTTCTTCCACACTGGGCTGTGTTTCCTCCGCGGTTACGTGATTACCAAAAGCCAGCAACAACAAAGGGAATGCTCTCAAGATCAGCGGCACGGGTGAACTCCTGCTTATAGCTGTTTTGACGATTAGACAAATATTGATTAAATGTCCATATATCCCAAATATGGACAAAACGTTGCCGTTTGTCAATTCACAATTTTAAGCACATCCGGATGGGCAAAACACAACCACTTAGGCTGTGCATCCTTAAGTTAAGCCGCGGTATCTGCCCCGCTCAAATGTTTGATCATCGCCTCGCGAATACCTTTCTTGTAGATCTTGCCCGAGGCGGTGCGCTCCAGGTGGGTGTCTTGAATATGCACGTAAGCGGGCACTTTGAAACGCGCCAGGCGGTCCGCAACGTGAGACTGCACATCACCGGAAGTGAGGATTTCACCTTCCTTGACCATCACTGCCGCAGCGACAATTTCACCCAGCCGTTCGTCGGGCAGCCCAAAAACCACACATTCGGCCACCTTTGGATTTTCGTACAGGGCGGATTCAACTTCTGAACAACCGATGTTTTCACCCCCACGAATAATCATTTCCTTGGCGCGGCCGGTGATAAAGACAAAACCCTCACTGTCCACATGCCCCAGGTCACCGGTATATATCCAGCCATCGCGCAGGGTTTTGGCGGTGTCATCGGGTTTGTTCCAATAACGGCTGAAGTTCATCGGGCCCTTGATACAAATTTCTCCGGACAAGCCCTGGGGACATTCGTTGCCGGCGCCGTCATCAATACGGATTTGCACCAAGGGCCGTAGCGGCCGGCCGCAACTGTCGGGTTTGGTCCGCAGGTTTTCCCCGGCATTTGAGGCCCCCAGCCCATTGGTTTCGGTCATGGCGTACGCTGCGCTGGCCCGGGTGTTGCGGCTCTTTTCTTCAATCCGCCGGGAGTGTTTGGGGGTCATCGCCGCCCCTCCCCCGCCAATGCTGCGCAACGTCGACAGATCATATTTATCGTAATTCGGCGAATTGACCAACTCATAGGCCATGGTGGGCACCCCACTGAAGTGGGTGACTTTTTCCCGTTCGATAATGGCCAAAGCTTTTTCCGCGTCCCATTTGTGCATAGCCACCACCTTACGCCCATTGCGCAACGATGGCAGAAGCTGGCCGTTCAGTCCCGTGACATGAAACAGGGGTACCGTGATGATCATACAGGGCTGACGTTCCCGGGGGCGCTGGCGGCGGCCCGCTTCAGCCCGGGAGATGGCCGCGGAAGCTTCCCAGCCCAGCAAAGAATGGATAACCGCCCGGTGTGAAGACAACACACCCTTGGGCCGGGAGGTTGAACCGGATGTGTAAAGCAACATCGCCGGATCATCGGGTTGGATATTGGGAGTTTGACTGACCCCTGCGCCACCTTCCAGAAATTTATCCCAGCTAAGTACCCCACGCCCGGCGGAATGCCGGGTCCGCACCGCAATGACATGCAAGTCAAGGTCGTTTAAGTAAGGGGAAAGTGATTCCAGACGTTCGCGATCAACAAACAATGTGGTTAAACCACTGTCGTCAATGCCGTAAACCATCTCTTCACCAGTCCACCAGGCATTCATGGCCACAGCAACCGCACCCATGGACGTGATACCCATATAGGCCCACACCCATTCGGGATAGTTGCGCATGGAAATGCCCACCCGGTCTCCCGGACGCAGCCCCAGGGCGTGCAATCCCGCCATGGTGCGCTCCACCAGACGCCAGGCCTCAGCAAAGGTATAGCGTTCGTCTTCGTAGACAAAGAAGGTATCGTTAGCGTGTTCCAGAGATGCCTGGTAGAGCTCGCGCAGGTGTTTGGGTGCATTCTTAAACACAGGCATCTGCACGCCATTGATGCTCACCTCCTGCATCTCGTATTCACCGCCAGGCCCGAGTAAGTCTTCAACTGTTGGGGTGTACTCCATCACTCTTCCTTACAACGCCGGTCTGCCCAGCGTACCTCGATATGTGCTACCTGACAAAATAGGCGTGTGGCTGCAGCATGCCCGGGACCGCCGTTCATGCCTGAATCACACCCGCCTCAAGCAGGCGTTCAATTTGATCCTCTAAACCGTGTTCCGCGAGAATTTCACGCGTGTGTTGTCCCTTCGTTGGCCCAAAAGCCGCCGGTTGGGTTGGGGTGCCGCTGAATATCGGTGCCGGGCGAACTTCGCGTATCGGTCCCGCAACCGGATGCTCCCGTTCAACAAAAGTTTTGTTGTGCACCGCCTGGGCATCCGCCGGCAATTCGCTGATCGGTTGCGACTGCGCCCAGGGGACTTCATGAGGGGCAATCCGGTCGACAAATTCAGCCAGGGTCAAATCCGCGCAGGCGTCAGTCAGCCGCTGGGTCACCTCAGTCAGATAAACTAATCTATTCTGCTGCCGCTTAGTTAAGGTGTTAAAGCGGCTGTCCGATGCCAGCTCAGCAAAGCCAAAAGCCTGACAAAGCCCGGCAAATTCATGATCTGACACTACCATTAAGGTGACAAACCCGTCTTTCAGCTTAACCTGGGTGCCCTGGAACGCACCAATGGGTTTGCGACGATCAATATCATCTCCCAGCAGGATCTCGTCCGCCCCCATGTCCGGCCAGGTAAACGCCAAGGCCACATCCAGCATGGACAGCTCGATATGCTGACCCACCCCGGTGTTGGAGCGCGCAAACAAGGCAGCGGTTACAGCCTGAAAACCCATGTAGCTGGTCATTTTGTCCATAATCAGCTGGGTGACAATGGCCGGTGTATCGCCACTGGTCATGCCCTGGCTGTAGGCTATCCCGGCATAGTTTTGAATAATGCCGTCATACGCACGATTCCCCGCAAGAGGGCCGGACTGACCAAAGCCACTGATCGACAGATAAACCAGGCCCGGATTTTCCGCCGCCAGGCTGTTGTAGTCCACGCCCAATCTATCCACCACCCCGGGGCGGAAATTCTGCACCACCACGTCCGCTTCCCGGGTGAGCACTTTGACTATTTCCACGGCTTCCGCCTGCTTTAAGTCCAGCGCAATGGCCCGTTTGCCCCGGTTGAGCACGTGGAATGAACCGGAAAAACCATTTCTGGCACTGCCGACATTACGCTGGATATCGCCCTCGAGCCGCTCCACTTTGATAACCTCAGCACCTTGATCCGCCAGCAATGCGGCGGCTAAAGGCCCGGAAACCACAGCGGACAGGTCCACCACCTTTACCCCTGCCAATGGTCCCATTATTTCTGCTCCTGTTGTTGGCTGTTGTTCTCGCGCTGGTGCGCACTTTTCTGCCGCTGGTGTGCACTCTTCTGCCGCTGGCGCGCGACATGGGCGCGTCTGGCCGGGACATAGCCCAGCTGTCCGGACATGGCAAAAAGATTGCTGCATATGGCGTGGTGGCGGGCCAGACCTCCGCGCACCACCCGCTCAATAGGCCCATCCGCATATCCCAAACCCATCTTGCAGGTCGTATCCATAGACTCGGCACTGGCAAGCCCTTCGTCAAGAAAACGCAACGCGGCGTTATACTTAGGTCTGACAAGCCGATCCACGATGCGGCCCGGCATGTCCATACATACGGCAACATCGTAGCCCCAGGACTCGAACA
>JANQMF010000143.1 GCA_028280225.1 Pseudomonadales bacterium
GTGCTGCGCAAGCGGCGGCCCGAAGATCTTTCGCCCATTGGCCTGGACACCACCCATACCGCCTATCCTAAAGAAATTACCCTGCTGGTTAATGCCCTGAACGAGCTTCTGCAACGCTTGGCCAACCACGTGTCACTGACCAAACGCTTTGTCGAAAACGCCGCCCATGAGCTGCGTACACCGGTCGCCGCCCTGCTGCCACAATCGGAACTGGCATTTCGTAATGCCGAAACCGAACGTGAGCGCCGGGCTGTGGGGCGGATTAAACAAAGCGCGGAGAAAATTGCCCGGCTCACTCATCAATTGCTGAATCTGACTTATGCGGAGTCGGTAAAATTAGATGCCGGCGATTTTCCCATCCTGAATCTGGCAGAACTGGTGGATGAGCACCTGGAGTCTTATCAGCGCACGGCACCGGAGCTGACCATTATCAAAAACCTGGAATGTGCAACGGTGGTCGGCAGCCCCGGCTCCATCAGCGAAGTGTTAGATAACTTGTTAGACAACGCCCGTTGTCACGGCCAGGCCGAATGCATCGAAATCAGCACCGGCGTTGACGGCGGCAACGCTTTTCTTGACATTCTGGACCACGGTGCGGGCCTGGACCCCAGTGAACTTGACCGAGTGACCGAACGGTTTTACCGGGTCAACAAAACACAACCCGGGTCCGGACTGGGTTTGTCCATAGTCAAAGAAATTGTGGAAGCACACGATGGTGTGTGCAAGCTGAGCCAGGGCCCGGATGGCAAAGGACTGCGGGTACGCTGCACCTTCCCCCCGGTCAAACCTTCCGGTGCGCCCCGATGAATCATCTGGCCCTGTGTGTGCTGGGCATGTCCTTCTGTTTCATCCCGCACGCCCTGGGTGCTGAATCCGGCGCGGATTTCCAGGGCAAAACGATCCGCTGGATTATTCCTTTCAGGACCGGCGGCGGATCTGATGAGTGGTCCAGGTTTACCGCACCCTTTCTGGAAAAGTATCTGCCCGGCAACCCCCGGGTTGAGGTTGTGAACCGTCCCGGTGGTGGATCAACCCGCGGCGCGAATGCCTTTGCGGCCACGGCAAAACCCGACGGTTTGATGTTGTTGGGCACCTCAGCATCCACCCAATTTCCTTACCTGCTGGGCGACCGCCGCGTGCGATACGATTACCGTAACTGGCGCCCGCTCCTGGTTTATCAAACCGGGGGCGTTGTTTATGTAGCGCCCAGCATCTTTGCCCCTGGTCAACCCAAGAACATCAACAGTCTGTTAAAGGGGGCGGGCGCACGTCTGGTCTATGGCTCCCAGGGGCCCACATCATTAGATCTGGTTCCGGTATTGAGTTTTAAGCTGTTGGGACTGGATGTAAAATCCATATTCGGTATTCGCGGCCGGGGCGCCGGCCGGCTGGCTTTCGAACGGGGTGATACAACCATCGATTTTCAGACCTCCGCCGCCTATTTGCGCAACGTTACTCCCCTGGTCAGAGCGGGCAAGGCCATTCCCCTGTATTCCCTGGGTGCGCTAAACGAATCCGGCCAGGCGGTAAGAGATCCCGCCTTTCCCAACTTGCCTCATCTGGTGGAAGTGTATGAGGATTTAAACGGGTTCTCCCCCCGAGGTGTGGAATGGGAAAGCTGGTATGCCCTGCTTTCAGCAGGCTTTAGCGCACAAAAAGTTATTGTGGTGCCCCGGGAAACCCCCGCGCATATTATTGCCGCCTATACCAACGCCTTTGTGAAGATGAAGCAGGATCCCCAATATCTGGCCACCAAGGACAAGGTGATCGGCGCTTATGATCAGTTTGTTGACGATGAAGCCAGCAAGCTGTACCAGCTTTCCACGGACCTGCCACAGCGGCAGAAAAGCTGGATAAAGGCCTGGCTGAAAGATGAGTATGGATTAAAGCTTTAAACACTGATCATGTAGAATGTCCGGAACTAAAAGAATAACCCGGAGAAATTGATGCCCCGCATGCAGGAAGATATGGTCACCACTTTTTTGGAGCAGCCGCATATTGGCGTCATTGCTTCACTGCGGGAAAACGGCATGCCTTATTCCGTACCCGTCTGGTGGCTGCACGAAGAAGGCAATTTCTGGGTGAGCGGCACCACTAACCGGGTATGGTGCAAACAGTTAAAGGCGGATTCGCGCTGCTCACTGTGTATCGAAGCTATCACGCCGGCTCCGGGGTTTATTGCGGTGGATGGCAATGCGCAGGTTTTTGAACTGCCTGACTTTGACATCTGGCCCATCTCCCGGCGCCTGGCGGAAAAATATGTCGGCAGCCGTCATCCCGAAGATCCCGCAGCCGTGGACCGCTTTTTTGACAATATGCGTACCGAACCCCGCCTGCTTTTTAAAGTCCAGCCCACGGTGTGGCGGGCGATCGACATGGGAGTCTATCGCGGCAAGCGCGCAGACCGCGATTTTCAGGCTCGTCACTCAGGTAATGACGCAAAATAGGCCCGCAGTTCTTCGCTGTGCTCACCCAACAGCGGCCCTGGGCTGCGCAGTTGTGGTGGCGTTGCGGAAAACTGGGTGACATGGCCGTCGTAGTACACTTCGCCCATTTCCCCGTGGTTTAGTTTCTTAAAAAAACCACGATGCAACAGTTGCGAATCTTCGTAGAGTTGCGAGGGCCACAGCACACAGTGGGCGGGCACCTGGTTTTCCTGACACAAGGATTCCACCTGTTGCACCGGATGACGCGCAACCCACCCGGCCAGGGCAGCCTCCAGGTCTGCCTCATTTTTCCGGCGTTGATCAAACGACCAATGACTCATTTCAGGCACACCGCATAACTCGGCCAGAGCACGCCATTGGGCGTCACTTTCAACAGCAATGGCCACATAGGTATTTGGTTGAGATCCTTCAAAAACACCATTTGGACAGGCATAGAATGACCTGGCTCCCGGGGATTTAAGGATATCTCCCGTGGCAAAGGTCCACGGCATCAACGGGCCAAGAAAATGAATACCCGTTTCGATCTGTGACACGTCAATAAATTGCCCCTGTCCCGTGGAGGCTCTATGCAGCAGAGCCGCTACCAGGGCCGCTACTGCGTACCGCGGTGCAACAAAATCGGTATACGCCCCCCAGGGCCCAACCGGCGGCCGATCCGGCCAACCGGTGATGGCTGACAAGCCGGCCAGGGCCGCACCTTGATTGCCGAATCCGGTGTAGCCTTTTTGCGGACCATCCTGGCCACGCATCGATGTACTTAACATTATCAGATCGTTGCGGTTGCGGGTAAGCGATGGATAATCCAAACCAAACCGCGCCATGGTGCCCGGCGCAAAACTTTCCACCACCACATCCGCCCAGTCCGCAATTTTGCGCGCCAGGCGCAGATCTGCCTCATTCGTCAGGTCCAGATCAATACTCTGTTTACTGGTATTGAAGTTGGCAAAACTCTGGGAGCGGTTTAAGCCGGTAATAGAATCTTTGAACGGACCCAGCCCGCTGCGCAGAATGTCGGGGCGCTTGCTCGACTCCACGTGAATGACATGCGCACCGTGATCAGCCAGCGCCTTGGCGATAATTGGGCCTACCCCAACCCAGGAAAAGTCCGCCACTTTGAGACCGGCAAACGGAGTTCGCTTACGTTGGGGTCTGACCCCAGCGTTAGCGGATTGCGGTTTGCGGTCCGCGCTTGATTCACCTACCAGGTTTTGATGTTGGCCCAGTTCCGGCGCCGGTGCTCCATACCGGATGGGTGTCTGTGACAATTTAGCAAACGGGCCGGGGAAGGTGTGTTGACCCACCCGCACCCAGAAATTACGTGCCAGCAGTTGCTCGTCCCGGGCAAGATCCTCACTGTCCAGAATCGGCGCAATCAGCAGCTTACGCTGAACGGCAATGGTCAACAGGCTTTGTTTGCCGGTCCGCAAGAAGGCTGCTTTCACAGCATCGTAAGCCGTGCGGAAAGTTTCTACCGGCAATTCCCCGGCAACAACAAGACTTATCCATTTTGACCAGTCATATTGGGCCAGAGTTTCGCTGTATAAATCCGGATGTTCATCCGCTATCCATTGCAGGGCTCGGGCCATGGTGGCCTCCCCCACGCCGGGAAGCTGAATGTTAATGCTGGCGTAACCGTCACTGCAGGGCAGCAGACCCATCTTGGGCATACCCTCCACCAGGGGTGGCCTGGACTGCTGACGGTTTTCGCAGGTACCCGGCGGGTTGGTGCCGGTTACTGACGGAAAGGCGGTGGCGTGCAGTAGCGTCCATATCATGGCAGCCTGCGCAGAAACATCAAGATGTTGTCCACAGCCATCGGACAACCGCGCATGCAACGCTATCAGAATATCCGCTGCTGCCTGCACACCGGCATGCAGACTCGCCTGGGGCATACCCACCGGCAGCGGCGGCCGATCACTGTTACCCTGCAGGCCAACCAGCCCGCCGATACTTTCGACGGTCAGATCCGACGCGGCATCCCCGGCACGGGGACCCGTCTGACCAAACGGAGTAATGCTGGCGACAACCAGCCCGGGGTTGTCTAAAGCCAACGATTCATAACCGAGACCCAACTCAGCCGCTTCACCGGGGGGAAAGGTTTCAATAAAAACATCTGCCCCCTTTACCAGCCCCATTAACTGCGCGCGTCCCTGGGGGTCATGCAAATCGAGGACCACACTCTTTTTGCCCATGGCCATGGTTTGCCACCACATGGAATTGTCCTGGGTGTCGAAAGGCGGACGGCGCCGTGCCGGCAACCCCCCGGGCGGTTCCACCACAATAACCTCGGCGCCAAGGTCCGCCAGCACGCGGCCGGCAAGCTCACCGGTATGGTCAGCCATATCAATGACACGAATGCCTTTAAGGGCAGCTACAGTTTCTGACATAAGATTACTTAAACGGGCCGGTTGGTACGGTCGGCAAAAAGCTCAGTGGGTCTGATTTTTTTGTACTCCGCAATCACCGGCGCTACTTCCTCGGGTGTGCTGGCATGAATGATAATACCATCCGCGCCGGCGGTGAACTGGTCTACCCAGCGTTGGGCACATTGTTTTGCATTACCCACCGCCGCAGGTTTCCATTCTTCCGGAATCAATTTGGCTACTTCCGCCATTTGCGCGGTGGTTGCAACACTGTCGATGAGACCACCAACGGACGTTACCGCCGGATGGCTGCGAAAGCGTTGCAAGACTTCCTGATCCCAGCCGTTGATCGCAACGAGCATCTCACCGTAGTTTGGAAATTGCAGGTACGTCGCCAGTCTGGCGATGATGTACTTCAGATACTTTTCCTCGCTGACGTCACAAGCCGTTGCCAGCACCGACCAGTTTTTTACGGTGCCGGGCGGACGGCCGGCTTGGGCTTCACCCTGTCTGACACTGGCAACGGCATTGCTTAATGCCTGATCACTCATAAAGGTGTGCAAGTGGGTGCCATCATAAACTGTGCCCGCATGCTCCAGGGTTTTAGGCCCAAATCCGACGTACAAAATGGGAATGTCTTCGTCAACGTATGCCGGCATGGACAACGTGGGGTAGCGGCCTAAGGCACCATCGTAGTCAGATATTGTCTCACCCTTCCATAAACGCCTCATCAGCTTGATGAATTCCCGCTCCCGGGCAAACGTAGGGTGATCCAATCCCATGGACTGCCACCGGTTTCGGTTACCCTTGGCCAGCCCCAGGGCGAAGCGGCCTTCTGACAACCGGTTCAACGTACTGCCCAGGGAAGCCGTCACGGTTGGGTGCCGCTTATTCAGGTTGGTTGCTGAGGTGCCGATAAAGATCTCCTGAGTGACCGCGGCAACCGCGCCGCAAATTGCACCAATTTCCTTGTAGTCAACCCGCTCGGATATCATGACGTTGCCGATGCCCAGCGCTTCCGCATCTTGCACCTGAGCAAGAATGTCCCTGGGTGTGCGTGTATGCCCCGGTAATCCGTAAAAACCTAATTCCGGAAACTGTGAACAATATTCTGGAAACACAACTAACCTCCCCTTTGCCTTTGCCTTTGCCGGTAGCGGCTATGTTAGACCGCTATGAACTCCTGTAACAACCCGGCCATGCTGTCCGGTAAACTACCTTGGCCGCCACGCAGGTATTCATAAGCGGTACCGATGCTCCCCCGCAAGAGCGCTTCGGCCAGGTTTTCGGCATTGCAGGGACGGATGGAGCCATCTGCGATGCCCTTATTGATGATCTGTTCAGCTTGCCGCCGCAGATGATGCAGCCAGGGCTCCACATCGGGCAGCAGTGCCGGAACTGATATGGCCGCTTCCAGACTGAGCACAAAGGCTGCCTTGAGACGCACGGGCGCCTGGTCCGCCAACACCTGCATTTGCTGACCCAGGTGTAATAGCTGTTCCAGACCACTGACATCAGGCAGCTCCCGCGCCATCATGATGTCCTGGTAGTCTTCCAGCAACAGTGTGCGCATCAGTTCAAGCTTGGAGCCGAAACGCACCCGCACCATTTCCCTGCTGTAACCCGCGCGCTCAGCAATTTGCGCGCTGGTGACGCCGTGATAACCCTGCACAGCCACCAGTTCAGCCCCGGCATCCAGCAGCGCCTGGCGGGATTTTTCTACCCGTTCTTCCTGGGTCAGACGTTTCAAGCGGGGGTATAAGCTTCGACGATGGGCTTTAGCTCCGCAGGCGTTGCGCCGTGCATGATCACCCCATCGCAACCCAGATCAAGCTGGTGTTTAACCGCCGCCACACATTGCTCCGGCGACCCGGTGGCGGACGGTGCCAACCATTCCGGCGGAATGAGGGTTGCCACATGCTCCAGTTGCTCCTGTGTAGTGTTGACCCCGTCAATGGCACCGCGAAAATTCTTCACCAGTTCGTCTTCGCGAAAGCGCTGAAGTACCGCCGTATCCCAGTTATTGGTTTTTACCAGCAGATCTCCGTAGGCCTGCAGATAGGTGGCCAGCCGGCCAACGGATTTTTTTAGTCTCACAGGCTCCGCAATGTGGTCGCCCAGCGTTGCAAAACACGACCAGACCCGCACCTGGGTGGGGTCCCGGCCCGCTTCGTCCGCCGCCTGTTTAACCAACTTGACCGCGTTGGCGGTGGTTTCGTCGGTAAAAAACGTATGCAGGATAACGTCATCAAAGGCACGGCCACCCAGTTTTAAAGAATTGGGTCCAAAAGCCACCAGGGCCAGGGGAATGTCTTCGTTGTAAGTTGGATCGATGGACAGCAGCGGGTATTTACCCATGGGGCCATCGTGATTAACGATGGTTTCGCCCCGCCACAGGCGACGCATGACATTGGCAAAATCTTCCATTTCAGCCGTTTTGATGCGGGGAATACCGTAAGCATCCTGCATCCGTTCAATACCCCGGCCCAGCCCCAGGGTAAAACGGCCACCCGTGAGAAAGTGCATGGTTGTCGCGTGGGCAGCGGTGACTATGGGATGACGGGTATTGTGATTGGTGGCTCCGGTAATGATTCTAAGGGACGACGACACCGCACCGGCGGCACCACAAAGGGTAACTGCTTCTTTGACATTGAAGCGCTCGGAAATAAATACAGCACCCAGGCCAAGTTCCTCTGCCATTTTGACCTCATCAAGCAGTTCTCTGGGGGATTTGGGTGCGCCGCCCAAAGTATAGAAACCAAGTTCATGGTGCATGGTATCAATCCTGCTGGTTCAAATAAGGTTGCGGCTATGTTGACACATATTTGCCTACCTGCAAATATGTATTTACGGTCTGGCAAGTCTAATAAGGGGTCATATGACAACTGCAAACCTGTTACCCACCACCGTGGCGGAAATATCCCCCAAGTGGTTGAACGAACAACTGACCACCGGGGGTTACCTGGCCCCGGGGGAAGCGGTACATGCCATTCACGTTGAACAAATTGGTGAAGGCAAAGGGTTTTTGTCCGATGTTTACCGTTTACATCTTCAAGGTGATGGGCCCAATACTCTGATTGCCAAATTTCAAACATCCACCGCCATGCGGGAAGGTGCTGAAGCGGCGGATGTCTACCGGCGCGAGGTACGATTCTATCAAGACATTGCACCCTATTGCCCAATGCATACGCCGCAGGTCTATCTGGCGGAAGTGGATGCCGCGGGTACCGCCCTTTTGCTGCTGGAAGACCTGCATGACCTGGAAGCAACCGATCATATTACCGGCCTTAACTATGCCAAAACAGAACGGCTGCTGAAGACCCTTGCCGCTCAACATGCCTGGTCTTGCGGGCAGCAAGCAGCCAAGCTGGATGAGCAAATTTTCAAGCGTGTTCCCGAACATTTTAACGTTGCAACCCGCTTTGCCGAAGCCATTCCGTCAGGTTGGGAAATTTATTGCGAGAACCGCCGCCGGGATCATTCGGATCAGCTTGCTCAGTTGGTAACTAACATTCCTCATCTGGCGCTGGATATGCAGCACAGACTTGCCACCCCGGCCTGTCTGGTACATGGCGACATTCGAGTCGATAACCTCTTCTATGATCAGGATCGGATAGTCATCGTGGATCACCAATTTGCCCACGTGGGTTCAGGGCTTATCGACGTGGCTTACCTGCTTTCCCATGGGTTGACCACGGCAACCCGGCAGGGCAACGATTATCAGTTGGTAACGCTGTACCAACAGGCGCTGAACGCCGGGGGTGTCAGCCTGTCCGCAAACGAAGCGTGGCAGCAATACTGCGACGCGGTTTTGTTTATGGTGTGCGTGCCCCTGGGCGCCATACGCGGCTGGCCCATGTTTGGTGAACGTGCCCGGGATCTGTTGCTGACCATCATGGAGCGCTGGATTGCCACGGTTGAAGAATTGGCACTGGCGGAAAAATACCAACAGAACAAACAGAGTGAGGACTGACAGCGGCCACGCTTACCACTTTAAGTTCTGGGTCCGCTACTCTTCCGCCGGCGAGCTGATCCAGTTCACAATCCAGGCCGCCAACCAGCCGGCAATAGTGATCACACCTATCCAGACAACCAGGGTAGCCGCACGTCCATGCAGGACCAGCATTGTCCCCGACACAAGGATAAGCAGCAACAATCCCCGGCGCAGCCACAACACCCAGGACTGTGCCCGCAGTTCGCGTTTGCGCTTTGGGTCGACAACGGCCAGCAATACAACGCTTGCGATGGCAACAAGAAAACCAAGGACAACTGCCATATCCAACGGTTAAAACTCCAAAACAGCGTCAGGCTGGTATGTTCAAGAAGTGCCAGGCAAGCAACACGCCGTGCAGCCCGGTTATTCCCAAGCTGATGAGTGTTGCCCGCCGCAGATTCGCATCTAGACAGGCAGCAAAGAACAAAATGACCCAGATCAGTGGAAACAGGACCAGGGGCATAATTAGATTATCTACCTGAGCGGCCCCCGCTGGCAGCCAGGTGGCCATACCTGCCATCACCACAAATGCCGCAACCAGGGTCCATGGCCCCGCCAACAGAACCCGGGGCCAAATGGCGACCTTTTTTTCAACCACAGCGTCAGCCACCCCGCTCACCCGGCGCTGAGCGGCTGCGCGATATTCTGTAAACGCCGCCGGTTACGGGCCGCAACACGGTAACGATAGATCATCGCGGCACCCCCCAGCATCAGCAACAGATCCACCGTCACGATAATAGATTGTTGGGCTGCCAAAGCCGTCATCCAACCGGGTCCACCCGTAGCCAAACGAAGCAATACGACAACCAGGCATAACACACCGCTCACCAGTAGAAAATGATGGTTCAAACGCTCCGAGTCACGCAGCCAGCCGGCATAACCAAGCACAACGGCACTGCTCAGCAAAAATCCTACCGGTGTCCAGAATGAAGCATTGCCGGAACCGTAGGTTAAAAAGAAAGCAACGCCTGATCCCAGCAAGGCCAGCGGAATACCGTAGGTTGAGATACCCATGCCGATACGCAGCCAATTAAACGACCCACCCGGACGCCGGTGCAACCACATGTTAATACCCGTGACCGTGACAAAACACATGGCAAAACCCAGCGCAAACCAAACCGCTTTGGAAATCAGCCCACCAAAGTTGCCGAAGTGCAGAGGCGCCATGATCGAGAATAGGTCCGATCCCACGCTGGGCTGTTGGCCTAGAAACGGTTTGCGCTTGATGAACTCTCCCGTCGCACCAGCATAGACCAGGGTGTCTCCAGACAAGCCCTCCTCCGGCGCCGGCAGGAAGAAGTTGGCGCTGGCATCCGCTCGCCCATAGTGTTCGATGACAACAAAGTTTGCATCCATACCCACCCGGGATTTCACATCTCTGAGCATGCTGTCTATCGCCGGGCCCTGCACCGGGGTTTTGTTTTCCTCAGCTTGACTGCCGATCATAACCTGGAACATTTTTTCCTGATCACCACCAAAACCCACCATGGCCATGATGGGTAAACCCACGGATCCGGCAAAACTGAAAAAGCTGCCGGTGAAGGCCAATACAAAGGCAAACGGCAAACCCCAGCTTCCCGCAACTGTGTGAGTGTCTTTGACTGCCAGCAGCGGGTTGTTGCGGCGCAGTGTAAAGATATCTTTCAGAAGGTGACGATGCATGATTAAGCCGGATACCGCGGCGACCATCATCATCAGCCCAAGAATACCCGTCAACAACAGCCCCCAGGGCCGGGGTAAATGCAGTTCGGTATGCACGCTGACCAGAAAACGGCTGAGCGCGCGGTCTTCATCGGTGCGGAAAAACTCAAGACCGGTGCCGGTTTTCTGCTCCAATACTTCACCCGTCGACATATCCACTTCAAAGGCGGTGCCGTATTCCTCAATTACGCCCTCGTCGTTGGTCTGATGACGATGGAAAAACACATTCAGATCACCTTTTGTGGTTGCACTGAGGGCCACTTCTTCGATGAACTCGGGATTAACCTGAGGTTCCAGGCGATCAACAATATCCTGCAGCGGGGTTGCATCCGCAGCAACTGACGGGGAAAGCGGGTTTTCCGTATTCACCAAGCCCGCTGACCAGTGGGAGATCTCTTCGGAAAAGACCGCAACCATGCCCGTGACCAGGACCGCATAAAGAAGAATACCCAGCAGGATCCCCGACCATCCGTGGATTACAACCAGTTGCTTTGTGGTTTCCTGACTCAAAGCCATGCGCGCTCCCTAAATGACCAGTGATTCACACGAATCCAGTATCCAAGAGAAATATTATCCGCCGCGCACCCTCTAAATGCAACTGATTCATATTCGCAACTAGCCATGTCTCTCCCCGGGCCAATGGCAGCAACCCTTACTCCCCGGTGTAGGTGACGGTGAGCAGGGTTTGAATTGGCGCACCCGGGTGGTTTCCGCGGCCAAGGCTGCCAAAGGTGGAATCCAGGTATTCCTCGTCCAGCAGATTGGAAATATTCAGCTGCGCCCGCCAGGGTCCTTCGGTAAATCCCAGGGCCACATTCACAACCGTGTGTGGATCAATCTCCAGGGTACCGGTTTTCCGTTCACCCACATGTTCGTAACCCAGGCTGGCATCCCAGCGCTCGTTAAACCGGTAGGTGGCAAACAGAGTGGACGTAAAATCAGCCGAATTGGATATATTCTCGTCGTTCTCGTCTTCCGTATCGACCATGCCAATACTGCCCACCAGCGAGAGCTTGTCTGTCACGCGTCCGACCAGGTCAATTTCGAAACCCTGGGCCATTTGCTCTTCCGCGGCAATGGAGGCAAAAGGAAAATCCGGATCGGTAATCGCCACGTTTTCCTTGGTAATGTCAAAAAAGGCTGCGGTGTAGGACAAGCGGCCACCCAACAACCGGCCTTTGACGCCAATCTCAATACCTTCGCCGATTTCCGGATCCAGCAGTTCGTTGAAACGGTCCCGCGAAGACTGCGGATTAAACGACTCAGAGTAGTTGGCAAAAACCGCTACATCTTCATTAAAGTGATAAATCACACCGGCCTGCATGATGGTCTCGGCATAATCATCATCGTTGGCCTCCGTGTCATCCCGCCGGATGCCCAGGCTAACCATGAAGTTTTCCGTAACGTTGAGATGATTCTGCAAAAACAGGCCCATGCGCTTTGCATCGGTTGCAAAGGGCGGGAATTGAGGCAGTTGATCGGGCGTTGGAGGCAGTTGCGAGTAGTCCGGGTTGGCCCAATCCAGAAAATACGGGGTTGTGGGATCAAACAGGGTCGCCCCGACCTGATCGGTATCACGCCAATCCGCCCCTAACGTAAACCGGTTGCGCATTTCACCGAGGTGGAATTCGCCAAACAGATTGACCTGGGCTGCCCATTCTTCCGTATCTTGTTCCTGCTGTGCACCAACGCGAAATACGGTATTGGTCTGCGGATCATAGTCTAAGGGTAACAGCAATGTGCTGTATTCGTAGCGCGTATCAAAATGACGTACACGGGCTTCCAGGGTGAAGCGCTCGTTCAGAGCGTGCTCAACATCAATTCCCGTCATAAAAAACTGCCGCTCCAAGCGGTCTACGGGATGGTTGATCACCTGCGATACGTCTGCGGTCAACTCAGCATCATTGTCCACCGCCGTGCCGAAGTCCGCCTGATTGTCTTCATCAACGTATTCCCCCAAAAAGGTGACGACGGTCCCATCCCGGGGTTCCCAGCGCAGCGACGGCACCAGGGAGGTTCGCTTGTTAGCCTCATCATAGTCGCGAAAGTCTTCGTTGTAGTCGTACAGCCCAACCACCCGAAAAGCAACGTTACCCATGGCGCGATTAATATCAAATCTGGGGCTGTAGGACGGGTTTTCGCCAACCTCCAGACTGAAGACCGTAAGATCTTGGGTCAGCGGACGCTTGGTCACCAGATTGATGATGCCACCGGGGTTGGCTTCGCCGTAAACGATGGAATCCGGGCCCTTGAGGACTTCAGCACGTTCCAGGTTGAAGATTTCAGGATCGGTAATGCCGCCAAATGACGTCACCCTAAAACCGTCCCGCAGAATAGGTGCCGAATCAAATCCCCGCACCGAAAAAGAGTTTTCGCGACCGTCACTGGTTCCCGAAAAAACGACGTTGGAGCTGAGAATAAGCACATCTTCGATGTTCGCAGGCTTCAGCAGTTGCAGAAAGTCTTCCTCGAATATCTGGATAGAGCGGGATTGCTCACTGGCGTCTAACGAATTTCGCCCAACAGAAACGACACCGGAGTCTTGTGTGCCGACAATGACAAGCTCTTCAATGGTTTGCTGATCGCCGCTACCCTGCGCATGGGCCAGATTCGTGATGAACCCGCCACACAGAACAATAAACAGCATCGCTACGGCGCGCTGATATACAAAAATTTTCACCTTTAAGCTCATGTTAGCTGGGTACTCCACCATTTTCGCGGCGCATCATAATTCTAAATGATAATCATTTGCAATAAATAATCCAGCAAATTTCACTCCTGCCGACTATGAGGCCCCATCCGGCAGGTTCGCTTTCACCCAACTTTCCCCTATTCACAGAAATGACGTCTTCCCGTACTCACACCCTTTAATCCGGAGCGTCAGATAAGCACTGACCAGCCACCAATTCATCTTCCAAAAGTCTAAGGAATCCAGTCATGACACGAAAACTATATCGGCCTTTCCGCACACCGCCTATTAACGACGTATCCGAATTTAAGGCCTTTATTGAAAAAGTATTCGAATCCGCCAGCACGCTGACTAAGCAAAACAAAAAAGTGTGGGACAAGGGGCATACCGTTACGGACATCAACAACCTTCCTCATGGCATCTGGACCGCGATCGCAATACATACCGACCCAAATACGTTAAACAACAACATAAAAAGAATCGAAAAAAAGTACGCAGACGTGAAAGCCATACCGGGCCATGGGGAACTTGTCGCACGGACCACACTACGCGAAAGAACGGGTGAATGGTGCGACGCCGGCCATTTCAGCGTGGCGGTTATCATGGGTGATTTCCGCTACGAATCTCACCTGAGATATGACCGCAGAAAGGTCAGCGGGGAGTATTTACGTCCGGGCCATGATGGACACCCTCACTATACCTGGATGGAGAATATCGACGAACCACCTACGGGTAAGAACTCAAAGTTGCTGTTGTCACCCGGCCGATCTCACTATCCGGCAATCAGCCGATTGGGCCCGTTTGATCTACCCCAGGCGTTTGCGGCACTCATGTTGGCCGAGTTTGCACATCACGGATCGTCCGGATACTACGGTTATGGTTTGCCGGATCCAAAATATGCTGCTCAGGCAACCTGTTATACGTGGGCATGCGATGTCTGTTTTGCAGGCGGGCGGGGCCTGACGCCATTGTACCTGGACGGAAACCGCAGCTCGGTGGACATCAAAAAGGGTTTCGATTCACTCAGGTACGAAGGTTACGCACCTATCGGGATGCGGCTCAAATTGTTTCGCAACCCCTTCCTGTTGACTGGCGACAATCTCTCAATGAGATTCAAAAATGTGTATCGCGGCTCAGCCGACTTTATCGTAGGCATGCCTGACCAACTGGATATCCTCGGCAAAGACCAAGACCGTACAAGTTTGAAGGTGCTGCTGCCGATGTTGCCGTGGGAGAAGATCCGGGCTGAATGCAGTGAACAGCAGTTTCCCAACGTCGGTAATATCGAAGCAGCGGTTTTTGATCTGGATAAGACGCTGATAGGGGTAGACTCTACCGTTGAATTTGTAAAGTACCTGATTGCCCATGGATTACTTTCTAAGAGTCTGCAAGCCAAGATTGGGGAACTCTCACGAAAGTACGAGGCGGGGACCATACAACCCCATGAACAACCCACGCTTATGGCGGAAATCCTGACCCATCTCGAAGCGAAAAACGCAAACGTCATGTACCGTATTCTGCACTTTGTTGCGCATACCAACTTCAAAGTCAGGCCGGTTATCCATGACATGATTAACGCTCATCGGTTGTTGGGGCACCGAATCATCATTGCCTCAGCATCAATTGGGCTTATTGTCCATGCGGTTGTAGAACACTGTTTTCCATCCCTGGTACTTGATGAGGAAGACGAGATATTGGGCGCCAACTTGAAGTTCAATCGGAAAGGTGGAGTCTACACACTGAGCGAATCATGCGGAGGTGAACAAAAGCTCCAGCGGGTTAAGAAGGTGTTGAATGAAAACAAGATCGCACACTTTGCAGCCTATTCTGATTCCATAAACGACCTGCCTCTGCTTGAAGGTGCCGCCTTTCCAATGGCAGTGTCTCCCGACAAAGCGCTTGGAAAACACGCGATTGAAAAGCGTTGGCCCATCATGCTGCTGCCCGGAGATCTACAGCGCTTAGAGCGAACGTCGAAACTGTAAAGGCAATTTGATCTTTCCTTCGAGGGTTCCCTCCCCTGCGGGAACCCTCCAACGGGAACAGCAGCAGGTATTCGGCTGGCTGGACAGGAGCGTGGCAGCAGCGATTCGCGGACGCCACCGGCTCGATTCATCCGCGTCAGCCACTTCTAATCAGGGGAAGCCCAATCTTCAAATCTTTTTGGCCATGTATAGTTGCCTGGCGACTCTTCCAGCGGCTCGCCGATTCTGATAATCGCCTGACTTGGGATGGGTCTAAGCACATGAGCAAACGTCGATTTTTGGGCGGGTTGCGGATTGTCAATATCTGAGCCCAGCCACTCTTCCTCAATACTTAATTTCCCTTGGTCGAGTTCAATGACCAGCGGATCTGCACCGACCTCCCGTGCTACCCGCGCGCAGGCAAACCCGACGTAGGCCGAATACGGCCGACAACGCACAAACCGGTAGTCACCTTCCGGCGGCATGTAATAGTCGCGGCTCAGTCCCTGTGCCAGCTCTGACCGGGTAGCCACATGAAACACACTCACCTTAAGACGCTGGCTCTTTTCAATCTTCTTGTACAACTCGACAACGTGCAGGTCCGGGTCGGTCAGGCGAAAATACCGGGTGGATGAGTCCTGTTTGATCTCCAGATTCCCATGCTCATTGCGCAAACGATTAAACTCATGCTCGAGGTCACCTGCTTCAAACGACACGAACCCTGCCTGACCCGCACTCGCAGTTACCGTGTTCGACGGGACAAGGTTGAGTTCATCACCACGGTGGTTTCGAAGCAAGACCACCTCCTTGGCCCGTGTTGAAGTCACCTCCCGAAAACCCAGGCTTGTGTAGAAGTCCTTAGAGACATTCAGATCCGTTACCGGAAGACTGGCGTGGGTCTTGAAACTGCGCCGTAAAAAACGCCGTAAAAAACTGCGCCGTAAAAAACTACCCGGCAAAGATAGAAACCAACGATAAAGGGATCTCAACACAGGCTACTCCCGAATTGAACTTGTCCTCACCCTAACACGCAGCAGACACGTGTATCACTTTCTTTGCACCAACGCCGGGACCGTGCTGTTTAAGAAGTCGTGAAAAACCTTCTTGCCTTTGGCTGTGGCATGAAAGAAGAGCGACGTGTAGATTGCGTACAGCAACGACTCGCGAAACCCGTCGTCTGTGATCTCATTCCGCGCCCACCGGTGCGCGCATCCCCTGAACGTGTGGACAAAGTAACGTTCCAGTGCATCCAGGTCCGTATCCGGACTCAACAATTTGTTCCTGACGCCTTCCTGCAGCAGCGCGCGCGCTTTCAGGTCAAGCCGGGACAGTTGCTCATCAGCTGCGTATAAGGGATCTTCACGGGTTTTCAGCAGGGTAACCGCTCGATAGAACTCGGGGTGTTGCAGGAACTGATTTACGGCCAGTTCCCAGGGCGTGTTACCGGGCTCATCCAAACTGAGCACGCGCTCGTCAAAATCTCCGACATCCTGCATCGCAGAGATGACAATTGCTTTTACGACGTTCTCACGACTGTGATCGAAGTGAGCATAGATCGTGTTGGGCGACAAACCGGTTTTTCGCGCAAGCTTGCGCAGCGTGACGGCATCTTCTCCCGCCTCCTCCATCAACTCACGCGCGGCATCCAGTATCTTCGCGATCTTTGTTTCCCGATTGAGCTCCCGCTTCGTTTTTCCAGTCGGGCTATTCATAGTTCTTTACAGCATGTCCTTGTCGAGCCGTTCAACTCGGCGATACAGCACCAGCGCTTTCCGGTTGATAACCACGCAGTAGTCTGCCGGGCAGTTTACCGGTTGACTGCCCGTCCCGATAGATCACTTGCCCCGATTTGATGGTTGCGGTCAGTCCAATTGCTTTCTGCAGAAACCGATGCCCACCCGCGGGAAGGTCGTTGACGATATGCGGTGTGGCAAGCGCCAGTGCATCAAAATCGATGACGTTGAGGTCAGCCAACATACCGCACTTGATCAACCCTCGATCGAGGAATCCGTAAAGTTCTGCGGGTTTGCGAGTCAGCTTGCGGATTGCGGTCGCCAGCGACATGGTCTGCGTTTCCTTGACCCACTTGATCAACAGGTACAATGCGGCGCTGGCGTCGCAAATGGAGCCCACGTGCGCACCACCATCACCAAGCGCAGGTACGGTCAGCTCGTGCGCAAGCAACTCCGGTATAAAACGAGAATAGTTCGTGGCGGGAATATAAACCAGATTTTTACCCTCGTTCTCAAGCAGGTAATCATACAGCCACTCTTCAGGATCACGGTTTTCCGCCGCCGCTCTGGCCAGTACGGATTGATCCTTGTCAGGCAGGTAGTTGATGGGCTCCTCCATCGGGAAGATTCCAGCAAAGCGCTTGCCAAAAAACGTGACAAAGATATGGGGTGAAATACTCTCTTCAGCGAGAATCTGTTGCTTAACGTCGGGTTCCTTGAGCTTCGCCACCAGTTCGGTAAGCGGTAGATGACTGTAGCGGTTGAGTGTGGGACGGTCCGAGAAGGTACACATGGATGCTGTATAACCCATGATCATACCAACCGGCCGGGAAAGCACCTGTCCGCGAATGGTAAGACCCTCCGTCTCAGCCGCTTCGATACGCGTCAGGTGTTGTCGCCACATGGGATCCGGATCATCATCGGCTGATTGAATCAACAGTGTGAACGTGCCTTTTGCGCCGGTCTGGCGGCAGGTTTGTCTCAGTACGTCGAACTCAGCTTCGGGTTCATCCCAATCGGAGACCATCTGAAACACCTGGTGCTTGGAACCATCCAGCATATTCCCGATGGCTTTTAGCTCATCATGGCCTGCCTGATAACTGGGGATGAATTCTCCGGTTGCACTGCGGTGTATCAACGTGCGCGATGTTGAGAAGCCAACGGCTCCGGCATCCAGGGCTTGCCGGGCCACCGCTTGCATGGATGCAATGTCGTCCGCTGTTGCCGGTTCTCTATCAACTCCCCGTTGACCCATAACAAATACACGAAGTGGGCCGTGGGGTAGCAATGCCGCCGCATCGATATCGCGCGGGATCTTCTCCAACTCGTCGAGAAATTCAGGAAAAGTTTCCCAAGTCCAGGGAATCCCTTCAGCGAGAGCAGAACCCGGGATTTCTTCGACACCTTCCATAAGCTGAACAAGCACTTCCCTGTCCGCCGGCCGACAGGGTGCAAAGCCAACACCACAATTACCCATGACGACAGTGGTTGTCCCCAAGGACGAATTTGGACCAAGCCGGCTGTCCCAGGTGGCCTGACCATCATAGTGGGTGTGCACGTCGACAAATCCAGGCGTGACAATTTGACCGGATGCATCGATCTCTTCACCGGCCGATACATTACTCAGATCACCGATATCTGTAATGACACCACCGCGAATCCCGATGTCGGCGGCCACAGGGTCAGCGCCGCTGCCATCGAAGACCTTTCCATTGCGGATAACAAGATCGTAAACAGGCATGAACTCCTCACTCCCATCGATGGATTGACATATTACTGACACAGTGTATCATTTTTATTCAAT
This sequence comes from Pseudomonadales bacterium, assembly GCA_028280225.1. Classification (GTDB taxonomy): domain Bacteria; phylum Pseudomonadota; class Gammaproteobacteria; order Pseudomonadales; family Azotimanducaceae; genus UBA4421. Next base: position 18,696 of record JANQMF010000143.1, read on the forward strand.
CAATCAACAGCACCAAGAAGAACATGGATCAACGAGTTTACGATGTGGTAGTGGTGGGAGCCGGTTTCAGCGGTCTGTACATGACTCATCTGTTAAAACAGCGTGGCATGAGCGTTCTGGGAATTGAACGCGGCCACGGCGTTGGCGGCACCTGGTTCTGGAACCGCTATCCCGGCTGTCGCTGCGACGTCGAAAGCATGGAGTATTCCTACCAGTTTTCCGACGAACTGGAACAGACTTGGGAGTGGCCGGAACGCTACTCGGCACAGCCGGATATTCTCGCTTATGCCGAACACGTTGCTGAACGCTTCAACCTCCTGCCGCTATTCGAATTCAACACGCAGGTTGACGCGGCCGTGTACGACAGTAACCACGCCCGTTGGCGCATCACAACCGACAAGAATGGGACCATCAAAGCAAAATATCTGATTATGGCTACCGGTTGTCTGTCGACAGCGAATACCCCGGATTTCGAAGGTCGAGATTCGTTTGCCGGCACCAGCTACCACACGGGACAGTGGCCGCACGACGGCGTAGACTTCACCGGACAGCGGGTTGGCGTTGTGGGAACCGGCAGCTCAGGTATACAGTCCATCCCTCTCATTGCAGAGCAGGCGTCTGAGCTGTACGTATTTCAACGTACGCCAAACTACAGCGTACCTGCACAAAACCGGCCCGAAGATCCTGAACACACTGCACGCATTAAGGCGGGTTATAAAGATTACCGTGCGCAACTCAAGCAGCTAAACGCGGCACTGGGCGGGGATCATCCGCGACACTCCGACTCGGTCCTTGACGCCACGCCCGAGCAACGCGAACGCCGTTTCGAGGAACATTGGCAGATCGGCGGTTTTGCCTTTCTAGCAGCCTTTGGCGATCTTGGCACCAACCTCAAGGCTAACCACTATGCCGCGGAGTTTGTTCGCAACAAGATACGTAACACCGTCCGTGACCGGCAAACAGCCGCCCTGCTCTGCCCCGATACACCAATCGGCTGCAAACGCCTGGTCGCGGATACCAACTACTATGAAACCTATAACCTGGACCATGTGCATCTGGTTGACGTCAGCCAGAATCCCATTGAACGGATCACCCCCGACGGTGTGGTAGCCGACGGCAAAGAGTACACCCTGGACGCGATTGTATACGCCACCGGGTTCGATGCCATGACCGGCACCCTGCTGGCGATTGACATTCGTGGCAAAGACGGCGCAACCCTGAGGGAACTATGGGAGGCAGGGCCCAGAACCTACCTTGGGCTGATGATGGCCGGCTTCCCAAATTTATTCACCATGACCGGACCGGGAAGCCCCTCCGTGCTCGCCAACATGATCACCGGCGCTGAGCAGCATGCGGAGTACATCGCGGAACTGATCGAACACGCTGAACGCACAGGGGTAACGCAAATCGAAGCTGAGTTAGATGCGCAAAACGACTGGGTTGAAACGGTTAATCTCAGATCGCAGGCAACCTTGTATCCGACCTGCAACTCCTGGTACCTGGGTGCAAACGTGCCGGGCAAACCCAGGGTTTTCATGCCCTACATTGGGTTCCCGGAGTACAGCGCGCAGTTGCAGGAAATACGCGAGAACGACTACAGGGGTT
>JANQMF010000155.1 GCA_028280225.1 Pseudomonadales bacterium
AGCGAACCCAACCAGAATTGCAGTGTACTGGCATACACTTTCGAGGACGGTGAGGTCGCGATGAACATGGAATGTGCCATGCCCGGAGGCAAGGCCAATATTGTGGGCCAGGGCACCTACAACGACCGGGGGTTTGAAATGACCAACACTATGACTATGTCCGCCCAGGGGATGGATATGAAAATTACCACCCATGTTGTGGGCACTCATGTGGGTGATTGTTAACCCCTTATTGAAGAAAAATTTGTGATTGATCTCTCGATTTACTAAGAGGATACTCAGGGCACGTACTAAATAGTCTGGAGGGGGCTATCTATGTCTACGCCTGTTAGGGGATATTGGCAGCATTGTTCCGTGTTCGCCGTTTTATCCATCGCACTCGTTTTCCCGTCACAAACCGTTCTTGCTCAGGAAGAGGAAGGTTTTGTCATGGAGGAACTGGTTGTTACCGCCCGTAAGCGCGAGGAGCAACTGCAAGATGTACCCATTGCCATTTCCGCCTTCAACGGCGACCAGATCGAAGATCTTTACGGCAACGACTTAGGAGAATTCTCGAAGTACACGCCCAACGTCATTCTGACCCGTCAATCTTATGCGGGCAATGCCCTGTTCGGCGGGATCCGCGGCATTGTGTTCGGCGACCTGGAAAAGAGCTTCGACCCGGCGGTGGGTGTGGTTGTTGACGGGGTTGCCCTGGTAAACAATACCGGCGCCCTGATTGACACCTTTGACCTGGAATCTGTGGAAATCCTTCGCGGACCCCAAGGCACCCTGTTTGGCCGCAATACTATTGCCGGTGTGGTCAACGTGCGCCGTTCCCGGCCCACCGGCGAATTCAGCTTAAAAACCCAAGTCCGTTACGGTTCTTATGACGAGACCGACGTTAAGGCCGTTCTCAATTTTGCCGCCTCCGAGACCCTGGCGGTAAAAATTGCTGCTTTTATGGATAAGGGTGACGGCTACCAGGAAGAGGCCACCTTCGATCTGGCCACCGGGGTGATCGACGGTACCGGGGATCAGATAGACGGTGAGGATACCATCAACGTATACGCCAGCTTTCTGTTTAACCCCACCGAGAATTTTGAAGCCTTGCTCACTCTGGAATACGGCAACGACGAATCTCAACTGTCCACCCCCACTAATTTGACCGTGCCGAATATTGAACCGTTATGGGGGGCAGCCACGGGCAGTATGTTTGCCCAATTAGGGGCAGGGGTAGACCCGGGCATTGCCGTGGGCGGCACCATTGGCGCCATCCTGGCACCCGCAGGGTCCAACCCCTTTGGCGGCGGTAACTTCTGTGATGTCTACGGAGCGGTTTTTGCCCCCTTAAACGGTTGGGTATCCGATATCGCCTGCGCCAGCCAGGGTTACCTGATTGGGGAGGAAAACGGTTATGAATATTCCTACACCGCGCAGCCCTTCATTAACGAAATTGAATCTTATGGGGCAACCCTGGAAATGAATTGGGAACTGGGTGAATACACCCTGACCTCGATCACCGGCTGGCGCAAGGCGGATGAAATTCTGGATGAAGATAACCTGGGTACCCCGGTCTTTGTCTTTAACCCCATCAGACCCCAGGAGTCGGATCAACTGAGTACCGAACTGCGCCTGGCGTCAAACTATACCGGCAACTTCAATTTTCAGGCCGGTTTGTACTATGTGAAATCTGAATACGAAATTACCCAGTCGGTACACGTTTTTGGCCCCGCTGAAACCACCCCCCCTAATCCTGACGGAGATGCCGGCCAGGAAATTGAAGCTTTTGCGATATTTGGCGAAGCGTATTGGAATCTGACGGATGCAGCGAGGCTGACCCTGGGTGGACGCTTTACCCGGGAAACCAAGGAGGTCTTTATATTCCAGCGGGTTTCCGGCGATGCGAGCGGACTGCTGCCGGGGATTTGGGGCTGCGGTAATTTAAACCCCTTCCAGCAGTCCCAGGCAGATGCCGCCGCAGCGGCCCATATTGCCTCGGCACCCACCCCGGAGATTGCCGCGGCTCGAACAGCTGCCTTGACCTGTAACGATGCCAACGGCAAGGATTCGTGGACCGAATTTACCCCGCGGGTATCACTTGACTACCAGTTTACCGACGACATCATGGGTTATATCTCCTGGTCCCGGGGCTTCCGCTCCGGCGGCTGGAACGGCCGGGCCACCACCCCCACATCCATAGGACCTTATGACCCGGAAACCGTGGACAGTTACGAAATTGGCGTCCGGACAAATCTACTTGATAACCGCCTTACCTTTAATGCCACAGCCTTCCGCGCTGACTACCAGGATAAGCATGAAAGTACCATTTTCCAGTTTGGCCAGGCCACGGAAACCATCGTCGAAAACGCAGCCCAGGCCACCATCGAAGGTGTTGAACTGGAAATGCGCCTGGTACCCAGCTCACGGATGCAGATCCGCGCCAGTGTAGGCTGGACCGACGGTGAATATGACGAATACCTTGGCGTCAACCGTCTCACCGGCGACCGGGAAGATATCTCCGATATTTTTGAATTTGGTTTTGCTCCGGAATGGAACTACAGCGTGGGCTTTGACTACCTGCACCCGCTGGGTGATATGGGTACCCTGCTGTTTGCCGCTAACTATTCCTGGGCGGATGAAACCACCGGCAACTTCGGGCAACCGGATCCCAGCGGCTTTGGCCGGAACGAGTTTGACGACCGGGGTGAGGCGGACTTTGCCTTAACCTGGGAAAACCGCTGGCTCAACGTGGCCGCCTTTGTTAAAGACGCTTTCCACGACGATAACTATCTGGCCACTTCCGTTGATGTTGGGGTCTTCTGGTTTGGCGCAGTGGAACCGGGGCGTACCTGGGGTATAGAACTCACCAAAACCTTTCAATAATTCGGGTGGTCACACGGGGTGATAAGACCGGGGCATAACGCCCCGGTTATTATTCCACCCGCATCTGAAAACGTAATTCAAAGTTTGCGTACTTGGGGTTAAATACTCCCTTGGGATTAATCTCCACATAGTTGATCTTTGGCACGGTGGCATCAAATCCCTGGGCATCTACCACCGGGGTGATAAATGACACCCCGCCATTGTTGGAGAATTGAATATCGTCTCCAGTATCCGCCAGGTTGGTAAAGGTAAAGGTCAGACCACTACTGGGTGAGCCATCCGCAAAGATAAACGGGTCAGCGGGACTGCCAAAGAAAAAGCGCATATCCGGGGGCAGGCTATCCTGCAAAATCACCGTATCTGCCGCCATGGCCTGAGCGCTATTGTTAGTGGCCCTGATCACATATTCAACAATGGCCCCGGGGATCATCTTGGGGTTTGTTGCGCTGATCGAATCCGCAACCACTGAAACATCTTTCTGTAAGCTGACATTGGCGCCGGTAACTTGAAAAGTGCTCTGAAAGCTGTGGCTGATGGTGCCCTCGGTACCTTCGTTGGCAGTGACATCCACGGTCCACACACCGTCCGGGCCTGCCGCGGGGATGGTATAAAGTTGCTCGTAAACCGCCGTGGCGGCACCACTGTCCTGTACCTGGGTCAGGGTACCACTGGCCACCACGGTGTCGGTGGGGTCCTCAATCCGGTAATCCACCGAATTGATATCGTAACTCCCAAAGGGATCGCTGACATCCGCGCGCACGTACACCCGGTCACCCCGGGCGAATTCGTTGGTGGGCGCAACCACCGGGTAAGCCCCGGCATGGTTTTGCTGGTCATCGACGTTAATGACGGTGGTCACCGGCAAACCCACGGCGGAGGGTTGAGCAGAGCTCACATCATAGGGATAGACAAAAATGGCCCGGCCATTCCCACCCACCACCTGATTATCCAGGGCAAAGGTGAGCTGGGCTCCCGTGGGAACCGTCAGCGCACCACCGCCACTCGGCGTACAGGTGGCATCGGTATGTTCCACCACAAAGAGAAATGCCCGGGTCTGGTTGCGGCTTAATCCGGATGCACCACTGCCCGGCACCACCACATCCAGACAGCCAATCAGGACTGAGGATGCGCCCAGATTGTAACCCACCGTCAATCTCAGGTTACGATTTGAACTGTTGTTATTACGGCGCATATACAACAGCACCGTCATTCCCGCGCCGTCCAGGGTCAGGTCAGCTTGCAGCGGAATCCCAAGCTGCCAGATACGATCATTGTCCTGGCGGCGGATGCGCACCCGCGCCGGGGCCGAGGCTACTGTTAAGGGGTTGCGATTGAAGATCATGGGCAGGGTTGGATTGTTCTGGGTACCCGCAATATCCCCGGGATAAAGCACCTTGGTGCCGCTGGATGGTGGAGCAGCCGCAGCGTAGGCCTGTGGAGGTCCTAACATCCAGGCGGTCACCATCCAGGCGCTCACCATCCCGGCGCAGGCCAACACGCCAACAACCCAACTAGGCCGCCCGTATTTGCGCATCACTAATCGTCCGCCACCAACACCAGGGTGCCGGTGGTGGACAGGCTGCCGCCGGTGCCGTTGACCACACAGGTCCGTGCGCTGGTTTGTTTGCCCACGTCACCGTGAACACCATCTTCAGCGGTACCGGACAGCTGCCGGTAGGCTTCAATCAACAAAGGCATGCCATACATGCCGCTGTGATTGAAGGACAGGCCGCCGCCGTTGGTGTTGATGGGAAACTTCCCGCCGGGTGCGGCACGGCCATCTTTCCACAACATATGGCCTTCACCCCGGGGTGCCAGGCCCAGCATTTCCACGGTGATGGCAGCGGTAATGGTAAATGAATCGTAAATCAACGCCATCTCCATATCGTCCGG
>JANQMF010000141.1 GCA_028280225.1 Pseudomonadales bacterium
TGACTACAGCGTTCCCGGGGTTGAAAAGGACTATATTCCTCAGGATATCGCTCCCTCTGAAGTGGCCAACTGGGATAAGACCAAGGACGAATTGCCGGCATGAGTTATACCCTGATTTTTCTGGCCCTGCTGATGGCGGTGGTTGTGTGGTGGCTGGTTAAACAAAGTATCAACGTGCGGCCGTGGGCTGCTTATGAGCATACGGACATGGTGCGCAGCCAGGGTGTGCAGTCGTCCCTGGGACCGTCGCCGCTCCCTTCCGCCAAGGTGGCTCTGGGGGTTTTCCTGGCGGTGGTCACCTCGTTATTTGCCTTATTCATCAGCGCCTATTCCATCCGCATGGAATACGGCGACTGGCGCCCCCTGCCGGAGCCGGTCCTGCTGTGGGCCAATACGGCAATCCTGGTGATCAGCAGCGGGTTGCTGCAGGCGGCCTGGAATGCCGCCAAAAGACAGGACCGGGCACGTTTGAAAATGTGGCTGAGTGCGGGTGCGCTGATGAGCTTTATCTTTGTTGTGGCCCAGATATTGGCCTGGATACAGCTGACCGGTTCCGGTTACGTGGTTTCCGGCAATCCCGCAAATGGCTTTTTTTACCTGCTGACCGGGGTGCACGCGTTGCATCTGCTGGGGGGGCTGGTGGCCCTGGGCAGGTCCGGGCGGCGGCTGTGGTCAACAGACCCTGAACCGGGGGCATTGTTGTTGGGGGTGGAGCTTTGTGCCGTGTACTGGCACTACCTGCTGGCGGTCTGGATCATATTGTTCAGTCTCATGTTAACAACATAAAGATAACGAGGTATTAACGTGGCGGAAAGTGCGGAATTGGCACCAGGCTTAAAAGGCCTTACTGCAGATTGGAGTTCTGACCAAAGAGCTTTTAAAAACGTACCTTGGGGTAAGGCGATGATGTGGATCTTCTTACTTTCGGATACCTTTATATTCTCCTGCTTTCTTGTCTCCTATATGACCGTGCGCATGTCAACCACGGTGGAGTGGCCCAATCCAAGTGAAGTATTTGCCCTGCAGGTATTTGGGGTTGACGTACCGCTGTTGCTGATTGCCATCATGACCTTCATTTTAATCACCAGCAGCGGCACCATGGCCATGGCGGTGAAGTTCGGCTACGAAAAAAATAAGAACGCAACCTTCTGGCTGCTGATGGTGACCGCTCTGTTTGGTGCCATGTTCGTGGGCATGCAGGCGTTTGAGTGGACCAAGTTGATTGTGGATGAAGGGGTGCGGCCCTGGAGCAATCCGATGGGTGCGCCACAATTTGGGTCCGTGTTTTTTATGGTTACCGGCTTTCACGGTACCCATGTATCCATTGGCGTGATTTTTCTGCTGATTGTGGCGGTCAAGGTTAAGCGTGGGCGGTTTGATGACGAAACACCGGGATTTATGACCGGGCGCAAGGGGCGCTACGAGATTGTAGAAACCATGGGCCTGTATTGGCACTTTGTGGATTTGGTGTGGGTATTTATATTTGCGTTTTTCTATTTGTGGTAGGCGCCGGGACGATGGTAACACATAGAATAAGGGGTAGATGATGTCGGAAGAAGGTCAACAACACCCAATCAGTATATATTTTTGGATTTGGGGTTTGCTCTTTGTGTTGAGTGCATTCTCTTATCTTGTGGACTATATGCAACTGCAGGGTTATCTGCGCTGGACCCTGATCCTCATCTTCATGTTCCTTAAGGCGGGCTTAATTGTGGCCATTTTCATGCACATGATGTGGGAGCGGTTGGCCATCGTATATGCCGTCCTGGTACCACCACTGGTCATCCTGGTTCTGATCCTGCTGATGGCCCTGGAAGGTGACTATACCCTTCTGGTCAGGGAAACGTTTTTCTCGGATTGGAGCAACTTCTTTACCATACAAGAGCATTAGCCGGGTACAAAAAACCCAAACCCGTAGCGGGTTTGGGTTTGACAGGGGCGCTGCGGGCAGCGGCTAGGGCATGGTTTCGCGCAGGAAGTGTGGTATCTGTTTAGTGCCTTTCATAATCCACTGGGGGGTGCCACGCTCGGTTCCGGCTAACTCCAGCGTTGGGTGGCGGCCAACCAGTTCATCCAGAATACCCTCCTGTTCGGGCAGCAGGTCCACAAAAAAGACGTGTTTGCCTTGTTCGAGAACTTCCTCAAAACGCTCAAAATGCTTGTTTTTTCTTTGGATGCCGACAAACCCGCCTTCCCAGGTACAAAATCCAAGCACGATGATGGACAGGAAAATGAAGGGTATCCAACCGGCTGCTGTATTTGTCCAACCGCTGAAATAGGCTCCGATGAGTACCAGGGCACTCAGGACAATGCCCACGCCCAATCCCCATTCGCCGGAGCGGATGACATCCTTTTTCATGATCGACGTGACATCGTGCAGATGAACGTGATTTTCAGCACCGGTGTCGTCGAGGCTCAAGACGTGGATCTGCACGGTATCCACATCTTTAGCTTCGAGTTCTTGCTCCAATTTTTCTAAGTCGTCAAGGCTGTCACTGATAAAATAATGTCTTAGTACTGACACAAGAACCCTCCCGCTGGCTGTTCGCCAAGTTAGTCAATCATTCAAAAAGCTGTCCAAAAAGTAAGTAGGCCGGAATGCCAAAAAGAAACCACAGAGCAAAAACGGTGACCGCAGCGGCGCCGATATACTGAAAAATGCGAAGGGGGAGTGGAATATCTGCCGTGTTTTTTACGGTGGTGTCGGCGCGGTTATTGTCTATACCGCCGGTCGGTTGGTTAGCCTGCTCAGCGACTGCCGGTTGCGGTCCCGGCGTGCGGTCGGAAATACCCTGTAGATGGGCAGATGTCATGAGCGTACACTTCCCGTCAAAGCACTAACTGTTAAATACACTATTTTACCTATCAGAGCAAGGGATTATGAAAAAGGGCATTCTCATTGTTTTTTCCCTGTTGGGAATTGGTGGTGTGTTGCTTTATCTGGCCCGTAACGGTGTGCTCACCGGACCTCAGGCAGGGCTCATGTTTATCGCCTGTATTGGCATGTATATTGGGTTCGGCACACTGATTGCGGTGTATCGGTTTGTGAATCGCCTGGAATAGTGTTCCGCACGTGCATTGGATTCCAACGCTTTTAATTTGTTGCGAATAGCCGTCAAAATTCTGACGCGGTTTTTATCTTCTTGTTTTAATTTGAGGAAAGCTTATGGACTATGGCTGGCACGACTTTGTCGGAAATATCGGAGTTGTTGGCGTATTGGTCACATACCTTCTGCTGCAGCTGAATCGCCTGGATGCCCAGTCGCTGACTTATTCCGCAGTTAACGCCGTATGTGCCCTTTTGATTCTGATTTCCTTATTGGTGGACTTTAACTTGTCCTCCTTTGTCATAGAAATTGCCTGGTTCTGTATCAGCACGGTGGGGATCTTCAAATACTTCCGGACACAGCGTTCGAAGCGGCGTGCCGTGCCCTAGCGCACCTTTGTGCCCTGGAATGTGCACCGGTTGGCAACAGCTATTTGTCCTATTTCACGGTTTTTGAGTACATCTTCTCAGGCTCGTCTAAGCTTATTAAGGCGCAAGAAGGAATGCGCTCGTTGATTAACAAAGGGTATAACCATGGAAAGAAGAGTTTCAGGTTTCACACTAATGGAAGTGATTGGTGTTTTAGCGGTGATTGCCATTATTGCGGCGGTTGCAACGCCGCAGATTTTTCAGGCGATTCAAGACGCCAAAATTACGTCACTTGTTCAGGAAGCCAATAATCTAAAAGCGGCTGTTGCCACCTACTATAAGGATACGGGTACGTGGCCCCGACATATCCCCTCGCGAACCGAGGATCACTACCGTCAGCTGATGCGCAATTCGGATTCTTCGGGTAATCCAATTTCAGGTTGGGCAGGGCCTTACATCGAAAGTGAACTGACCAACCCGATCACTCCCGGTGGCTATCTGGATCTGCAGGTCACCAGCAGCGCAGCCTATGTCTGCGACCTGGACGGTGATGGGAATGGAGACGGTCAATTTGTCGTCTACCGGGTGGATGGAGTTAATGATGCCATTGCTCAGGAAGTCAGCCAAATGCTGGACAGGGACGGTGCCCAAACTACCGGAACCACCAGTTGGAAGGTTGCCGGGCGGGTGAAACGGTACAACGGTAACCATTCGTCCATTCTGGTGATGTGCCTCGCGCGGGTGTAATGAACACAAATGACGAGACAAAGGGACACGCAAGACGCGGCGCGCCCTAAGGTCAGCATGCCTGTAGGTCAAAGGCTGGTGGAAGCCGGCCTGATGACCGAATCCCAATTGGATTTGGCCCTGCGTGAGCAAAAGCGCAGCGGCGGTTATTTGGGACAAGTATTGGTTGCCTTGGGGTTTGTCACTGAGGAAGACATCACAGCCTGCCTGGCGGATGAAAATGATGTGGAGATGGTCGCCATACGCGACCTGGAAGTACCCCCCCACGTCTTAAGCCTGGTGACCTACGAGACCGCGCGCCAATACAAAGTTATCCCGCTTAAAAGGGATCGCGAGATACTAACGGTTGTGTTTGCCGATGCCTTGGATGTGGTTGCCCAGGATGTGGTTGAACGGGAAAGCAGCCACACCATCAAGGTAGTCACGGCGCCGGAAGCGCAGGTGCTGGAAGCCATTGAGCGGAATTACAGCCGCTCGTCCAGCATCAACGAAACCATTGAACAGGTCCTCAGCGGCGATTCCATTGAAGTGGATGATGATGCTTCGCCCATGGTGCGGCTGGTTGATCAGATTCTGGCCAATGCCATCAAGTGTAAAGCCACTGATGTCCACCTTCAGCCCGAAGAGCGGAACATGCGGGTGCGGCTGCGTATCGACGGCATGTTGCGGGAAGAAATTGTGGTTCCCAAGGCCATTCAAGCGGCTGTACTTGCCCGGGTTAAGCTGATGGCCGGTATGGATATTACTGAAAAGCGGGCACCCCAGGATGGGCGCATCCGCTTTTCGTTTGGTAGCGGGTACGTGGATCTGCGTGTTTCAACCTTGCCGACCAACCACGGTGAAAGTATTGTCATGCGGATACTTGACGGTGGGGCTGTGCAGTTGTCCCTTAAGGACCTGGGTTTCTCCGCTCCGGATCTGGCGCGCATGGAACAGGCCATCAGTCATCCCTACGGCATGGTTCTGGTTACCGGACCCACGGGCAGCGGCAAGACCACCACCCTTTATACCGCACTTGGCACCATAGACCGGGAAGCCAGGAGCATATTTACTCTAGAGGATCCCATTGAGTACACCTTGCCCCTGGTACGTCAGACCCAGGTCCAACCGGAGGTGGGGATGGACTTTGCGGCGGGACTGCGCGCATTACTCCGTCAAGATCCCGATGTCATATTGGTTGGGGAAATCAGAGACGGTGAAACCGCTGAGTTAGCCACCCGGGCAGCGCTGACCGGCCACCTGGTTTTTTCAACCTTACACACCAATAGTGCTGTGGGGGTTATACCACGTCTATTGGACATGGATATCGACCGCTATCTTCTACCCTCAGCCCTGGTGGGTATTGTTGGGCAACGGTTGCTGCGCAAGCTGTGTCAAGCTTGCCGCCAGGAAGTTCCCGGCCCGGATCCCATGCTGGCCGGCAGCGAATTTACCGTCGGCAGCGATGCCCGGACACATTGGCAGGCTCAGGGATGTGATCAGTGCAGCGACCGGGGTTACAGTGGCCGTATCGCGGTGTACGAAGTTCTGTTAGTCGATGACAGCTTTCACGACGCCATCCTGAACGGGGGGGTTGAGGCGCATATGCTGGAGCTGGCCAAGGCTACGGGTATGACGAGTATGTTTGAGGACGGTATTGCCAAGGCCATGCAGGGGCTGACCACGGTCACTGAAGTCATGCGAGTTTTGAGATAACAATGCCCCAGTATGCCTATCGTGCCATAAACAAGGACAGTCAGATCAGCACAGGTGTTCTGGTTGCTGAATCGTCGTCCAGCCTGGATCAGCGCATGGCTGATCTGGGACTGTGGCTGATCGAGGCCAAAGAACAAACCACCAAAAAGGCAATTGTTGCCAAGGTCAAAGTTACCCGGCGGGATCTGGTCGATTTTTTTAACGGCCTGGCGACTCTGGTTGATGCGGGTATCGATATTGCCGAAAGCCTTCGGGTGCTGGTGAACGAGACTCAGGACCAGGGCTTTAAGCGCGTATTGGAAGAAGTGCGCTTGAATATTGAAAGTGGGGTCAACTTTTTTGACGCGATGTCCACACACCCGGATGTCTTTACCCCGGAAATATGTAATCTGATTCGTGCGGGGGAACATTCCGGCCAACTGGTTGAAGCCTGTCACGACGTGAGTGAGCACCTGGAATGGCTGGATCAGCTTATGGCGGATGTCAAACAGGCAACCATGTATCCGGCCATGGTGGCGGCAGCGGTTATGGGGCTGGTCTTTATAATGTTCAGCTTTGTGGTCCCCCAGTTTTCGCTCATCTTCGACAGTCTGAATCTTGAACTGCCCACCATAACCAAGGTAGTGGTGGCGGTGGGTGACTTCTGCAATTCTTATTGGTGGGCCATCCTGTTGCTGGTCGGGGCTGTGATCAGCTTTTTCAAAATTGTCCCGGAGCGGGTGCCGTCGGTGGCGGTTCGTCTGGATCGTGCGAAGCTGTCGATGCCGGTGTTTGGTGAAGTTATCAGCTTGCTGGTCCTTTCCCGGTTTACCCACAATATGGCCCTTATGCTTAAGGCCGGGGTATCCATTGTCGACTCTCTTAATCTGGTTAAGGGAGTCGTGGCAAACCGCATCATGGCCCAGGCTGTGGCTGACGCGGAATCTGCGGTCACCGAGGGCCGGCGCATGTCCGAAGCTTTTGGCGAACATGAAGTTGTCAGCCCCATAGTGATGCGCATGATCATTGTGGGTGAAGAAACAGGCCGTTTGGATTCTTGTTTGGACAAAATTTCTCAGCGCATGGATGATGAGATCCCACGCCGCATAAAAAGACTATTCGGCATTCTTGAACCGCTGATCATTCTGTGCCTGCTGGGTATTGTGGGGGCGGTGGCTGCCGCAATTTTTATGCCGTTGTTCAGTCTGATGTCGGGGATAGGTTGATGAAGTTGCGCACCAGCGGGTTTTCCTTATTGGAAATGATTGGGGTTATGGCGGTCATGGCTATTCTTGCCGGAGCCCTTGCACCCAGTGTTTTTCAGATGCTGGAACGTGGTTACCAGGATGCGGAACAGCAGAGCATCAGCACGGTTGCAGCCGCTTTACAGGACTATGTGTTGGTTAATAAGACAATACCCACCGAGAACATCAATGTGTGGACGGTTGCCGTGGCGGGATTTGCCGCCTTACCGCCGCAGCGGGTACAGTTCAACGAAAAAAATTTCCAACGCCGGCTTTATGTGGATCCGGTGTTCTTTACCACCAGCGCCCAGACATTCCCCGGATATACTCAAACCGTTGGCCTGGCGGTAATGCCAAATTCACCGCGGGCCATGTTGGTCAGCAACCTTCAGGGGAATGTTTCCGCGGTTCTGGATCAGGCCAGCGAATTTGACGACGTGTGGAATCAGTCCGGCACGCCGCTGCTGGCAGAGTCCAATACCCTGATTATTGAACGTATCAACTTAGCGCCGCTGTTTAAACGGCTGGTACTCAGCAACAGCAATACCAGTCAGGCCGGCTATATCCTGGAAGCCGGAACCGAGGGTGCTGTTGCCGCCGGCAGCGGTACCGTTGACGGGACCCGTAGCGTTGTGGTGTTGCGCAACTCCCGGCTGAGCTTAAACGCGGCACCGTTCCCCGGCGGGGTGACCCAGCGTCAACTGATTGTCAGCCGGGATTTGTCCCTGCGGTACGAAAGTGATGGGTCCAACTGGTTTTGGAGTGAGTCATGAAACGCACTCATTATGCTATCTCCTGGCTGTATGGAGAATTTCGCATTGCGAGATTTTTTAAGGGTGAGGTGGTTGAACAATGGCAGTCTGAGACGCTGGTGGAAAGCCATGAGCAATTCCGGCAAGCACTGCAAGAAGCCGCTCATCAAATTGATCTCAGTATCAAGGCAGATGTTACCCTGGTACACGAACATGATCTGCACAGCCACGACTATCTGGAAGTGCCCGCCATGCGCAAGCGGGATCTGGAAAAGTACCTGTTGCGCAGGGTTGAGCAGGATAAACCCTTTGCTGATGAGGCGGCCTGGTGTTTTCATGAGGTAAAACACCAGGACGGTAAACAGGGGGTGCTGCTGCACTTACTCCCCAAGAGTCTTGTGGACCAAACGGTAGAGGCTTGCACGGATGTGGGTCTGGCACCCAAGCAATACGTACCGCTGACGGAAATAGTGTCCGACTATCTGCCCACGACAGATGTTGAACCCTCGGACCTGTTAGTGATCCTGGCTTGTTTTGAACAACGCACGGAAATTATAGTTGCCCTGGGGGACGGTGAGGCGCTCTTTGTGCGTGAGCTGAATTATGGCGCAAATCAGGAAACCGTAGAGCGCCTGATTACCGACGTTAACCGCACCATACGTTATACCCGTCAGCAACTCAGACGTGACGTTAATACAGCGTGGCTTATGGGCCATCCCGAGTGGACAATTGTCGAACGTCTGCGCAATACCCTGGAAGTACCTGTCCACTTTGATGCGGATGCAGCAGACCCCAACTTCTGGTCACATTGGGCCATTCGCTTATCCGGGCGGCGTTCGGCAAACTTCATATCCGTTTTTGCGCAAAAAAATATTACCCAGGATGTGCTGCGGCGTGCCGGGGTGTGGGCAACCGCGGCGGTAGTGGCCCTGGCGGTGATGATGACCCTGTTTACCACCGGTCTGGTGGCTCATCGGGCGGATCAAATCCGGCAGGTTGTTATGCGGACGGACGCTGCCCAGAATTCGATTAACGAACTTGAGCGGACCCTGGCTTATGGTGAAACCAAGCAGGAACATCTGCGGCGCCTGCGTACCACCAGCCATAACTTACCCTCGCTGATGATGTTGCACCTGAGTTATCTGACACCGGTGGATGTCACGCTGACCAATGTTGCCATTGAACAGGAGGGTGCAGGCTGGCGTCTGTCCATGAAGGGGCTGGTGAGCGGTGACATGCGCCACGGTGCCAGAGTTCTGGCCGGCTTTGAGGAGCGCCTGGAGAACCCTCCGTGGCGGCTGACCTTGACGGAAAGTTTCCGGGCAACATGGATGGAACAGTTTAAGCAGGGTTATCTGGGTGAGGACAATGGTTTGGGGTTCAGTATTGCGGGGGAAATCCGATGAGCCTGGAAATAGAACTCCCCGACATCGAAGAAATTGAGGCAACGGATGCACCGGACACCCGGGTGGTATCCAGCCGGGTGCGCAAGGCCGTCCAGGTATTTGCCAACGCATGGTTTAAGACGCCGGCCCGCGTGGCCGTTACCCTTGTAGTTGTGTTGCTGTGTTTTGCGCTGATTGGCTGGAACCTGCAACGCTTGTCGGTGTTGGACGAACTGGTGGCCGCGGAAGTGGCGGAATTCGAGCTGGATGACAAGCTCAGCGAACTGCAAATTGCGCTCACCCGAATAGATATGCCCGCCTTGGCGGCAGCGTTGGAAAAGGAAAACGAGCGGGTTTTTCAGGGTTTTCCAGAGCTTGCTGCCTGGGCCGAGGGGCTGTCCGGGCTTGCCGCCAGAGAAAATATTGAATTTGCCTATCGCGTGGAACCTGCCCACCTGGCAACAGTCCCCGGCCTGTTGGAGGTGCCGATTCTGCTGGAATTTAAAGCTTCGGCGGAAAGTGCCGATAGCTTATTTACACAGGCAATGCATTTAATCGGGATGTTGCTGGGTGACCATTGGCATATGGAGGTAATTTCCACCTATGGAAAGGGTAATGGTGAACGCCTGGATCAGCTGTCGATACGGGCGCATGTATGGGTGCGGGACCGGTTTGGCTTTGTTGATGAAAGTGCGCTGAGCGCGCTGGATACAACCCCGGTAAACAATTTGCGGTAAGGGCTAAGGGTTTCAAACATGCTGAAAAATCTATTTAACAATCCCTGGTTTGTCGCCTCCATGGGCATCTTTGCCACTATCTATCTGGGTTATACCTTGATTAAGCCAATCTTCTTTGACGGGGCTCAAGGTGTGGCGTCGGACGATATAGTGCCTCCCTTTGAAGAGGTACTGGACGAATTTGATCAGCAGGTGTCCGGGTTGCAGCGCAACAGCCGCGATGCGGCCGCGGATAAACGGGAAAAGATCGGTTGGCTGGAAAGTGTTAACCGGGATCCTTTTGCCAGCACCCGTATCGATGAAGACGCACAGACAACCCAACTTCCCCGGGTGGGGGCCCTGTTTGTCAGTGATGGGGTACAGGCAGCGGTAGTGAACAACCGCCTGGTACGGGTGGGTGACAAAGTAGCGGACTTTCAGGTCACCGAAATCGGCTTGGCCCATGTGCAGTTACAACGTTATGGCAAGTTTTATCGTCTGGAGCCGGAGGTATGATGAATCGAAGATGGGTGATTCTGCTGTCTCTGTGCCTGGGCGGGTGTGCGCATTTGCAGCCGACGGAAGCAGAATTCCCCCGTTACCACGAGCCGGATAGCTGGCCGGCGTCCGCCATAGAGCCCCTGCAGATGCCGGCGCACCAGCGCATGAGTTATCCCCAGGCGCAATCGACCACCGCCCACGACGAAGCTGAGGTGTTGTACAGCTTCATGATCAATAATATGCCGGTGCGGGATGGTCTGCGTCTTTTTGCCAGGGCTTACGATTTGAACATTGCCGTGGATCCGGATGTGACCGGCGTTCTTGATGTTGAGTTTCGTGATGTCAGCCTGGAAAAAGCCCTGTCCCTGATGCTCAGCAGTCTTGATTACTACTGGCAGATCAACGACGGGGTTATTCGCATCCGCTCGGAGCAGACCAAACGGTTTGCCGTTGACTATCTCCGGCTGGTACGCGCAGGCAACGGCAAAACAACCGCCACGGTGTCCTCGGCCAGCGGCGACAACGGTTCCGCCGGCAGTAACGGCGGCGGCGGAAATGGACAGGACAACGGCTCCATCAGTATTGAACATGAAGACGAAATTCAATTCTGGGCTGAACTGGAACAACAGCTCAGCCAGATACTCAGCGAAAATGGCCGCATGGTGGTGAACCGGCTTTCGGGGACGGTGCAGATCAGTGATCAGCATGCCTACGTGAAAATGGCCGGGGAGTATATCAATCATATCAATCGCGCCATTCATCGGCAGGTTGATATTGAGGTCAGAATTCTCGAAGTGGTCCTGGATGACAGCAGCGCCCTGGGGGTCAACTGGTCAAGAGTGACTCAGGCCCTGGATACGGGCATAAATTTTGATTTCCAAGCAGAGGGTATTGTCACCACGCCGGCAGGGGGGCTTACCCCGCTTAACCCGGTGCTGGGTGTTGATGGTTTTCATTTGAAAGATAACGGCAATATCCGGCTGGGGGCGGTGATCGAAGCTTTAGAACAACAGGGTGATGTAGAGATTGTCAGCCAGCCCCACGTGCGTACCCTGAACAATCAGACTTCGCTGATCAAGGTGGGGACCGATCGTACCTTCTTCCGCCGTGAGCAAACGACCGACTCAACATCAGCGGGTTCCACAATTACTGCTGAAGACGTGCCCCAGGTGGTGACCGAGGGTGTTGTCTTGTCCATCACCCCGCAGATTGGGGAGCATGGCTGGGTAATGATGGATGTATCGCCGGTGGTCACCCGGGTCTCCAGTATCAGCGTGGTGGAAGGCCCTGGCGGGCAGATTCAAAGCTCCGCCCCTAACCTGGATGTGGCTCAGGTATCGTCTCTGATCCGGGCCAAAAGCGGGGATACGGTGGTTATCGGCGGGTTGATTCAAACCCAGGACAGTGTCACCAAACGCGGTATTCCCGGCCTGACGAAGATGGGTGCCCTGGGTCGAGCCCTGGGCGGAGGCCACTATGAGAACAGATTGCGCAAGGAGTTGATTATGGTATTAACCCCAACCATTGTGCCACAGGAGAGTTAGATTATGCGTGGGTTGTTCGGATTTGCGTTATCGTTAGTTTTGTCCGGCGTTTTACATGCTGAGACGGTTACCGGCCTGGTTGACACAACACCTGAAGAGCTGAGTGCCCAGCAGGCGGCGGCAGACGCCGATCTGGCCGCGTTGCGGTCACTGTTGGAAGGTGGTGACAATAAAGACAGCATGCCGGATGGTGACAAGGCAGGCGGACACAATGAATCCGGCAAGCCGTTACTCAAACGCCACAACAAAGCCCGGGTGGATGAGGAAAGTTTTGCCACCGTGCTGCCCGTTTCCCAGGCGACCCAAGCGCAGCAGAAATACCAGGCGCTGGTTGGCCAGGTGCAAGCTTCAGAATACCCTCAGCAGGTGCTACCCTTGTTGGATGCCTTTGTCGACCAGTATCCCCAGCACCGGGATGCCCGGTTGCTGCTGGCCAGACAGTATATGCTTGCCCAACAACTTGAATCGGTGCTGACCGTGTTAACTCCCCTGTTAACTCCAATTCATAGAAAAAGCCATCCGGATTGGCAACCCTGGTTCTGGGCGGGCAGCGCCCATCTTGCCTTGGCAAATACGGAACAGGCCAGAGACCTGCTTGAGGTTGCGGTCAGCAAGGACAGCAGCCGGGTTGATATATGGGTGCAGCTTTCGGTGCTGGAGCAGGAAACGGATAATCATGCTGGTGCCTTACAGTATCTGGATATTGCCTTGCAGCTTGATCAAAACCATGCGGACATCTATCTGAACCGCGCTTATAGCCTGGAGCATCTGGGGGACTTTTCCAACGCGCTGAAATCCTATCAGCAATACCTGGTGGCACGCTCACCTTCAGTCAACAGTGTTAAGCCCACGGTTTTGCGCCGGGTCACCAAGCTTGCGCAAATCGCAAAACGCTAACCTCTTTAAGCACATTTGCCCCTTCTCCCGGCGCTTGTCGGGTTGTCTAACAATAGACATCTACTGGATCATGAAATATCGGCCGTGCTAGCGTAGCGCCGCCTCGGTTGGAGAGCCGGGGTGGTCATTGTACGGCGGATACCAACAGGCGAGAGGGCCTGTTGCGCCAGTTTAAATAAGGGGAAAGAAATGAAACGATTTCTGTTAGCGCTGCTGGCCTGCACGCTTGCGCCCGCGGGTGCAAGCGCGGCGGATCAGCCGATTATCGAGGAAGTGATTGTTACCGCAACAAAGCGGGAACAATCCGTGCAGGATGTACCCATTGCGGTCACCGCCATCAGTTCCGAAGCGTTAGACCGGGCAGGTGTTCAGGATTTACGTGATCTGTCCACGGTGGCAACCAGTTTTAACATGAATACCTCCCAGACCGAGTCTCAGGGGGCTACTTTGCGCATCCGGGGTGTGGGCACAACCGGCAATAATATCGGGTTGGAAAGTGCTGTGGGTGTATTTCTGGATGGTGTATATCTGAGCCGTCCCGGGGTTGCGCTGGGTGATTTGATGGACGTGGAGGCTGTTGAAGTGCTGCGTGGCCCACAGGGAACATTGTTTGGACGCAATACCAGCGCGGGTGCGCTGAATATCCGCACCAAGGCGCCCAACCTGGTGGAAAATGAATTTTTTGCCAACTTCACCGCAGGTAATTTTTCATCCTCCAACATCCAGTTAGGCGCCAGTGGCCCCATCACTGAGAATCTGGCATACCGCCTGTCCGGTGCTGTGCGCAATCAGGATGGATTCTTAGACAGTACCACCGGTGCGGAAAGCCGCGACCGGGACCGCTGGCTTGTACGCGGCCAATTGTTGTGGGCACCTTCGGACACCCTTGAAGTACGCTTGATTGGTGATTATTCCGAGGCGGACGAACAATGTTGTGATGCGGTGATATTGTCGGAAAGCCCTTCAGTTGGCCTGGGTTCGTTTACCGCGGCCGGTTTACCCGCAAACGGTGGGGTTGTGGTATCCGGGCGTTCGGCGTTTAACGGCCGGGATTCAAATGCGGAACAATTTGAAAATCCTAATGAGCAGTGGGGTGTTTCCGCGGAGGTCAATTGGGAAATTAACGACGCCATGACCCTGACCTATATTGGCGCCTATCGGGACTTTGATGCGGACAGTGTGCAACACTCGGACTTTGTTGGGCTGGATGTATTCAGTGTGCAGGCGTCCGCCGCCGGGGGGTTGGACACCTTTGATGCCATTGAAACCACCACTCATGAAATACGTCTGGCCGGAGAAACGGAACGGGTCAGTTGGCTGATCGGGGGTTACTATTCGGACGAAGAGATTGTCGAAAACCAGGGGCTTGGCCTGGGCGCGGATTATTCACAAAACGTTGATGCACAACTGTGGTTTTTTGCTCTCCAGCCGGTACTTGGCCCCGCGGCGGGTTTGTCCGGGGTGCCTTTGGCAACGGGTGGTACCTTTGGTGATGTGTTGGCTGCCGGATCACCGTCCATTGCCTTTGGTGGCGGCGTTGATACCGCCGGCAGTTTTGCCCAGAACATTTTTGCCCAGGATGGAAAGTCCTGGTCGGTATTTACACACAATACCTTCCACGTCACTCAGAAACTGGATCTGGTGGTGGGATTACGCTGGACGGATGAAGAAAAGGACGGCAGCTTCCGGCAACCGCTGGCGAATAACAACAACTGCCTGAATACCCTGGCAAACGCGGCAGCCCTGAATACAGGTGCTGCGGGTACGGGTCTGGAAGCCGTTGCCCTCACCATTGGCAATTTGTCCGGTGCATTTGCCTGTTTCCCCTTTGCCGCCCCGGCAGATACGGGTATAGCCATTTTACCGGCGTCTTTTGACGATACGTTTGAAGATGAAGAACTGGTCTACACCGGCAAGGTGGTTTATGCCTTTACCGAGAATATCAGCGGGTACCTCAGTTTTACCCACGGGTTTAAAGCGGGCGGTTTTAACCTTGATGCCACCGCTGCCGCGGGTGGCGGTGACCCGAGATTTGATTCGGAACTGATCGACAGTTGGGAACTTGGGCTCAAGAGTGAACTTTTTGACCGGCGTCTGCGGGCCAATATCTCCATATTCGACTATGACATTGAAGACTTCCAGGTGCTGGAATTTACCGGGGTTCGCTTTCAGACCTTTAACGTTCCCAATGCCAGAAGCCAGGGGGTAGAGCTTGAACTTTTGGCGGTACCCGCCGAAGGCTTACAACTTACTTTGGGGGCAACCTATGCGGACTCTGAGTATCCGTCGAATTGTGACAACAATGACCCCAACGCACCTCCCAACGTAAGCTCTCTGTGCGGTGCCCAGTTTACCAACGCCCCTGAATATGTGGTTACCGGCGGGGTCAGCTATGACGGCAGCCTGGGAGATAACCTGGCATGGTTTGCCAACGTCAATGCCCGCTGGGAAGACGAGCGCCGCACCAGCACACAGCCGAATTTGCCTCTGGACTTCCAGGAAGCCAATACCAAGGTTAATGCACGGCTGGGTCTTGGCAGCCTCAACGGTTCCTGGAGCATTGAATTGTGGGGTAACAACATCACGGATAAGCAGACAAGAAATGTCACCTTCAATACCCCATTGCGGATCGGTAGCCGGGGTACTTTCCTGGAAGCACCGCGTACCTACGGCTTGACCCTGCGTACACGGCTTTAAGAACAACAACCGCTGATAAGCCCGGGCTGCCGTTGCGGCCCGGGTATCCGCCCTTAGACACCGCTCTTAGACATTGTCTTTACAGTTGAACTGTATATATATACAGTCAATTGGGTTGTAAACGCCAAAGATTTGTTTAAGGATAACAACGGGTGTCCAAGTTTTTTCCCCGGTCCTGGCCTGAGATTATTCTGCATGCGGACATGGATGCGTTTTACGCCTCGGTGGAACAGCGGGATAACCCCGAATTGCGCGGTCGCCCGGTGTTGATTGGTCCCAACAGTCATCGTGGTGTGGTGCTGACCGCCAGTTACGAAGCACGGCCCTTTGGCGTGGGTAGTGCCATGCCCGTGGCGGAAGCCCGCCGCCGGTGTCCCCAGGCTGTTATGGTGCCGCCTGATTTTGCACGCTACCAGCAGGTATCCAAGGTGGTGATGGAGGTGCTGGCCAACTTTTCTCCCTGTGTCGAACCGCTGTCCTTGGACGAGGCTTTTATCGACATGTCCGGGGCTGAACATATTTTTGGTTCGCCCCGGGAAATGGGGTTAAGCGTTAAGCGCGCGGTGCATGCCGCCACCGGGCTTCATATATCGGTAGGTGTTTCGGGTACAAAGTATGTGGCCAAGGTGGCCAGTGCCTTAAACAAACCCAATGGGTTAACGGTGGCTGAGCCAAACCTGGCGCAGGCCTGGCTGGCACCCTTACCGGTCAGCCGGCTGTGGGGGGTTGGCCGGAAAACCGGACTGCGTTTACAACGCCTGGGTTTAAACACCATCGGGGATATTGCACAGCTTGATGAGACGGAACTGGTTCAGCAATTCGGGAAGATGGGGGCACACCTTTATCAACTGGCCCATGCCAAAGACCCGCGCCGGGTGCAGAAGGGACGAACAGCTAAAAGTATGGGATCGGATCGTACCCTGAGTCGGGATATTTCCAGCCGGGCGGACATTTGTTATCACCTGCGTCGTGCAGCAGACCGGGTAGCCCGGCGTCTGCGCAACAAAATGTATGTGGCCCACGGGGTGCGTGTGCGCCTGAAAACCTCGGATTTTAAGATGCTCACCCGGCAATGCCGGTTGTGTGAACCCACGGATGTGGCTAAAGACATCTATGATGCGGGCTGTCATCTGCTGGGCTCTTTTCAGCATCCGGGGCCATTCCGCCTGGTTGGGCTGGCGGTTTTTGATCTGCATTGGCAGGATCGACCGGCCCAGTTGGAACTGTTTGTCAGCAGCCGGGAACGCAGTCTGGAAGCAACCATAGATCAGTTATTGGACCGGTTTGGTAAGTCTGCGGTCACCCGGGCCCGGGACCTTGCCGGGAAAGAAACCGTGCACCAGGACGGGGTTAACCTGGATTTTCTGGATAACCCCGACACCTAGTGAGGCGCAGGGGAGATGTTGGTGACCATGGCGTTTGCATTCAGATTTTCAACCAGGGTAATCAGGTTTTTGGCATTTGTGCCGAGAACGCCGACAACACCTTGGTCGTGGTAACGGTTAAACGGTGTTTCAAACAAAACCGCCGGGTCCATAATGCCGTTCTCGACAATATGATTAATGACTTCATCAATAAAAGATATCTGATGGCTGTTGAAATTGTGGCTGGAGATAAATTCGGCAAATTGTGCGTTTGCAGCCCGGCGGGAAAGCCCGGTAATTTTTCTAACAAAAACGCCGAGAGGTGTATCCGTTCCATAAGCCTGGACAAATGTGTGCCGGTTTATGGAGCCTTCAACGTCAAAGAGTATATTTTCCAAAGACTCCAGGTCTTGGGGAGAGACGGGTTTGTTGTTCCGCAGCCGCCATATTGTTGCATGATCGATATGGGCCTCAATGTAGTTTTTCACTTGAGCCCGATATGCCTCCAGGGTAGGGTCTGCGGTGGTCAGGTCAAAGCGTTCTGCCTGTTCCACCAGCACCAGGTCGGTGAAACGGGTGAATACACTGTCTTTGTTCTGTGTTTCGACAAAACGTACCAATCCCCGTAAAGCCAGACGCACTTGTTCCAGCGCGGACAAGGTCGGATTTGTCCAGAAGGGTTCTTTTAGAATTTCATCCAGGTGGGGTTTGACCTTTTTAACCGCTGGAATGCTGAGCTTTGTGGTGAGCTGCGAAGCCACGTGGGCTAGTGCATTGCGGTGCGCCGGTTGAGTGTCCAGGCCGCATACAATCTGAGATTGCAGGTTCAGGATAAGTAAGTCCAGGCGGCGCGCGTAGACATCTTCGTGCTCCGCGGTCGGTAAGGGGGCAACATATGCCAGCAGGCGCTGCTGGTCGTCATCACTCAGGTTTTCCCAGGCCGGGAGGGCGGAAAATTGCAGGACCAGGTTGCGGTGTTCACTGACAATACTGCTATTGGGATTCAAGCCGCTGACCCATTGATGCAGATCATCGGCTAAGGATTCGCCCAGGTTGAATATCTCCGGGCTCAGTGGTGGGCCGGATGTCCGGGACGCCAATTGACGGATGTGCCGGTACAGGAGGAGCCGCTTGGTGAAAATTTTTGTTTTCAGCGAAGGGTAAAGCCTGCTGGGCGAACCTTTGGGTTTGGCGTTGAAAAATTCCAGGTTTTCGCAGTAGTCGAAAATCAGAAACGATTCTTTGTCCTGCCCGGGACCAAACAGGTTTTTACTCAAACGGGTCCCCCGCCCGACCATTTGCCAGAATTTTACCCGGGAGCGGACGATCTTAAAAAATACCAGATTAACAAGATCGGGGACGTCGATGCCGGTATCAAGCATGTCCACCGATACCACTATTTGCGGATAGCGGTGCCGTTCCGAAAACCAGTCGATAATTTCCTGGGCATTGGTCACGGAATAGTCGACACGTTGACAGAAACTATCCGGCAGGTAGGGGAACTGGATGACAAATCGCTCGACGATAAATTCAGCGTGCTGTCTGTTTTTTGCAAATATGATGGTTTTGCCCAGTAGATCGCCGGAGGCAACCTTAATCCCCGAACGCATCAGATGGTTAAGTACCTGATCCACGGTATCTGCGTTGAATAGCCATCTATTCAGCGCACTGGAGTCAATTTCTTTGCTCAGCCGGCCGGTATCTCCGTCGTAGAAGCTCTCTTGGAGTTCGTACTCAGCCTGTTCTTCTTCTGACAATTCATCATAAGCAATACCAAAACGCGAAAATTTTACCGGCACGGAGTAGGCAATTGGGGGTACTACATATTTGTCCCTGGCCGCGTCGTTAAGATCATATGCATAAGTGGGGACGTTGTTATCCAAGTCGAACAAACGGTAGGTATTTCTGTCAACCTCGCCCCTTGGTGTTGCGGTTAGGCCCAGCAACAGAGCGTCAAAGTAGTCGAAAATTCTGCCGAACTTCTGATACACCGAACGGTGGGCTTCATCAATCACAATAAGATCAAAGTGCCCCACGCTGAATCTGGTTTCTTTGTCGGGATCGGTGTCGTCGATGGCATTGAGCATGGTTTGGTGGGTGGAAAATACAATCCGGGCCTGGTCATCACTTTCTGGGTCCAACAGGTTTGACATGCTGATGCTTCCCAGGCGGGAGCTGAACACCCGTTTGGCCTGGGTCACCAGGGAGATCCGGTCCGCCAGAAAGAGAATGCGTCTTGCCCAGTTAGCGCGGATGAGTATTTCTGCAATGGCGATGCCCAGCAGGGTCTTACCCGTACCCGTGGGCATGGTCACCAGGGCCTTGCGCTGGCGCGCATTTCCATAAGCCTCCAGTACGTGCTGGGTGGCGGCAAGTTGATAGTATCGTTGGGCCAGCGAGGGCTGCGGTTTATACAGAACCAGTTCCTCCCTGGCGTCCCTTTGATTCAGGCGCCAAGCCAGTTCGTCCTTGGCGGGGATGCCGTGAACCTTCCTTGCCGCATAGTAAGTGTCGTCCCACAACCAGACTGTTGATCCATCTGAATAGAAAATCAGCGGACGTTGTCCAAAGGTGTCGTACAAACTATCTGCCAGGACGCGGGCTCTGGTTTTCCCGGTTTTGATGTTTGCTGCGCTGTACGTGGTCTCCACCAGGGCCAGAGGCTTGCCGTTATCTCCCCACAACAGATAGTCGACAAAGGTATCACTGAGTCTGAACTTTGGCGTCACCGAACTCACGGAGCCGGAGGACGGTACATTCGCCAGCGTCCAGCCGGATTTATATAACATGGCTAAAATCAAAAAGTCCGGCGAGATGATGTGTTTGTCCAGAATCCATCTGGATTGAGGGACAGTTTTCCCTGTATGAACCTGGGGGCCGGCGGATGAATAATTTTCGTTATCCAGACGGGCGGCTAACTGTTGAAGTTGATGAGCGGAAAACGGTTGGTGGATGTCTTCCAACGATGGTATGGGTAAATGGAGGGATGTAATTGAGCCAAAATTATTGTACAGGCATCGCAGCAAGGCGCATATCACCTTGGCTACGTGTTCTGCCATGGATTGTGATATGGGTTGGCCCCGGCTGATGACTTGTTTTGCCATGGGGTTGATCAAATTCAGTTCTTCGCGCAAGCCCGGACTGATCAATTGGCAAAACTTTGCTTCAAATAAAATGCGGCCGGGTGACGATACATGTTGGAAATCCGTGACGTTCTGCCCAAGCCACTGGAGCGATATTTTTAGAATGTGTCTGGCGTAAACAACCCCTCTGCCGGGATCTTTGGTTACCGACGATTCCAAGAGTTGGCAATAGCGAAACAAATACTCCGGACCGGATCGCAAGAATTCGAAATTGATCGGATTAGGAGCCATTCTGGATGAAGTTCTGGTAGAGCAGGGTGTCAAACAGTTGCTGGGCGTGGCCCAGGGCTGCTTCATACTTCAGCCGGGTGTTGTCTGTCTGTTCCAGCAGTTCACGAAACTTGGTCTGCAAGCTCACGGGTGGCAGGGGAATGGGAATGGCTTTCAGTTCGTTGGCGTTGATATTGGCCATGCCGATAATCCGTTTGCAGGTGTGGGCCAGCACTGCCTTGCCGTATTTGGAATTCAGATAAGCGGACAGGTATTCCGGCAGGGCCAGATGGTTGACCCGGCAACGGATCAGGTATCCCGCAAAGGTATATTGGCCGGATGACCGGAAAACCGCGGTTTTGCCAACAAGATCCTCACTGTTGGTCCGGTTGAACAGAATATCGCCGGGTCTGAGTTGATACTTGTGCGCTTCGAATTCGGACAGGTCCACGTATTTCATATCGGTAAAATTGATGCGGCCGTCGTAGGTCAAATTGCCCATGCGTAACATCGGCCACGCGCCGGTGGCCCCGGATTTTTTGCTCGACCCGTAGGTGGTGGACTCCAGCAGATCTCCGATAACCCCCATGGGGAAGTTGGCGCTGTTGTTCGCGGGTTCACCAAAAAACTCAACAAACAAAGACTGCCTGATCTGATTGGCGTCTTTGAGGGCTTTTCTGTAGCGGTGGACAAGTCCGGAAGCCTGCTCAAGCAAGGCTGTTATTTGTTGTTGGCCCCGGAGACTGGGCAGGGGGATGGTCAGGTTTCTGAAGTATTTGACCGATAGATTTTTTTGTGTCACCCCGCGTGCGTCATTCAGGAAACGGGATTGTTGGGAGCGTAACCAGAACCGCAGATACTGCTCCAGCAAAATGGACTTGTCGCGCACGGATATGCTGAGAATACCCTGGTTTGTTGCCATGGGCCTTGCGGCAACGGTAGTTTTGCCGATGGAACCATAGATGGCAAACAAGAGTGTCCCGGGTTGGATCAAGTGATTCCCCACCACCTGCAAACCCTGCTCGGTGATGTGTTCCGAGGTATCCCAGAGTTTCTGGTCCGCGTTTTCGATGTCGGATATTTTGGCCCAGGGAATATGTCCACCCCAGTAAGCGGGTTCAGACCGGCTGGGGGTTGTGCCGGCCTTCATGTGGCACAGTTCGGAGAGTTTTTGATATTTCATAACTCCGCTTCCAGGTTGGCCAGTTCCCGGGAGATTTGTGTGTCGAGCAGTTGCAGGCGGCTGACCAGTTCCTTGGGTGAAACATGCTCCTCGGGTTGATAGTTCAACGCTTTGTAGCGGTTGATGGTCAGATCGTAGTTGTTTCTGACAATTTCTTCCTTGGGCACAAAAAACGCCGGCCGGCTCCGGTCGGTTTGATCCTCGGTGTGACGTGCCCGCCAGGAGCGGAGAAGGTGTGGAATATCGTTTTCGGAACTTTGCTCGCGTTTGTCGTCCAGGTTGTAACCGTCAGCCTGCATGTCAAAGAACCACACGTCGTCCGTGCCGCCCGAGTCTGTACGGGTGAAGAGCAAGACGGCGGTGGACACGCCTGCATAGGGTTTGAAAATCCCCGGGGGCATGGAGATTACCGCATTGAGCTGGTGCTTTTCAACCAACAGGTACCTTAAGCTTTTGTGTGCCTTGGACACCCCAAATAAAAATCCGTCCGGCACCACGCAGGCGCAACGGCCCCCGGGTTGGAGCTGTTGCAGGAACAGGGTGACAAACAGCAGCTCGGTTTTTTTTGTTTTGTTGATGCGCAACAGGTCGGTGGCGGTGCCGTCATAGTCCAGGGAGCCTTTAAAAGGTGGATTGGCAAGGATCAGAGAGTAGGCATCTCGTCTGCCCGCCTGTTCTTCGCTGAGGCTGTCCCGGCTTTCGATCACCGGGTTGGTAATACCGTGCAAAGTCATGTTCATGGCGCCGATGCGCAGCATTGAAGAGTCAAAGTCGGAACCAAAAAACATACTGTTGTGAAAGTGCTCTTTTAATGGTTCTTTATAGAACATCTCCTTGTGGTGAGCCTCCAGGTACTCAGCACAGGATATGAGGAACCCGCAGGTACCGCAGGCAGGATCACAAATAGTATCTTCGGGAGTCGGGGCCGCCAGTTCTACCATCATCTTAATGATGTGCCGGGGTGTTCGAAATTGCCCGTTTTGTCCTGCGGTTGAAATTTTGCTCAACATATACTCGTACAAGTCGCCCTTGGTGTCGCGGTCTTCCATGGGGATGTTGTCGATCATATTCACTACCCGGTCGAACAGGGCGGCATGGGGGATGGCAAAAACAGCATCGTGCATAAACTTGGTGTAGGAGCTGCCGGCTCTGCCGTTCAGGGATTTGATGAAAGGAAAAACTTCATCGCGAAAGACGACAAATTTTCTCTCCGGGTCGAAGTCCTTAAAATTTGACCAGCGCAGATGTGCCTGATCTTCGTTAAAGATGACTTTTTTGGCGCGGTTGTTCAGGACGTGAGCCTTGGCTTCTTCAGCCAGTTGTAAATCGTCCAGGCGTTTGGCGAACAAGAGGTAGGTGATCTGCTCGATCACCGGTAAAGGATTTGATATGCCACCAGACCAGAATGTTGACCATAGTTGATCTACTTTGTGCTTAAGATCGCCGGTAATCAATTCGATGTCTTCCCCAATTGAGTAACAGCTTAAAATTACAGTTAGGAGCCGGGTTGAGTATCAACGGAAATTCAACGGTTTTGATTTAAAAGAAGAGCAAGTGCTTTCAATTGATTACTTCCGATATATATTTTGGCTGAATAGTTCCGGTAAAGTGGGTATGTTGCGCCTTGGCCTCTGACTGAACGACGTTAAAATGATGTCACATCCCAGTCCTTTGAACGGGTATTTCTTTGGGCGACAGGAAAAAATTGTTTGGTCGATTGAGATCTACGCACTCAACAGTAAGGAAATGATATGGCACTTGAATATGTAATCGTTGAAAAAGAGGGGCCCGTTGCCCTCGTTACTTTTGACCGGCAGAAAAACCTGAATGCGTTTAACGCCCAACTCATTCTTGAGCTTACCCAGGTTGCCCGTGAGTTCCATAACGACCTGGAAACCCGGGCCGTGGTACTGACCGGAAGCAAAAAATATTTTTCTGCCGGGGCGGACATCGAAGATATGGGGTCGCGGGGTGAAGGGTCTGATCTGGAGAAGCGGCAGAGCTATTTTCGTGGGGTTCGTCTGTGTGAAGCCTGGGAAGCCATGCCGCAAGTGACCATCGCCGCCATGGAAAAAATTGCCGTGGGCGCCGGGGTGGCCTTGCCCCTGGCCTGCGATTGGCGGGTGCTGGGAGAAAGCTGCTACCTGTGGGTGCCGGAGGTGAAAATTGGCCTGAATTTACAATGGGGTGCCTTGCCGCGTTTGATTAATCTGGTGGGTCCCGCCCGGGCTAAACGCATTTGTATATTGTGTGAGCGTATGGATGCTGAAACCGCCCTGGCCTGGGGACTGGCCGAAGAAGTTGTGCCGGATGGAGAGGCGGCCAACAGTGCTCTGGAAATGGCCCAGATGGCGGCGGATATGCCCGCGATCGCCACCCAGATGGTCAAGGAAGCTGTTAATGCAACTACCGGAGCGCTGAATAAGGCAGCCAGTTTTGCCGACGCGGATCAAAGCTGGCTGAGCGCTATATCAACAGATGCCCAGGCGGCCCGGGAGCGCTTTAGCCGGAGTAAGGGATAACGGATAAGCCGAACAGCCGGGGATCAGGATAAAGTGGCAGGGCCCAATTAGGGCAGGTGGTATCTGACGCAAGTTGGGCAAAAAGACACTATAATTTGCCACCTTTTAAAGCTTTGACTTTTGTAAAAATCCAGAAATTTGTCTAAGGGGGCAAAAATGAAGCGATTTCTCAAGGGATTCAGCCTGGCCGGCATGGGCTGGCTGGGCGTGTTGGGGAGCAGTGTTTCACTGTCGGTACACGCAGAATCCGTGACAAACCAATCGATTGTTGAGGAGGTGGTGGTTGTCGGCACCCGGGGACAACCGCGCAGTGTTCTTGATAGCGCGGTACCCATCGATGTGATCAGTGCAGACGAGTTAGAGGCGTCCGCTTCTCTGGGTGGAGAGGTCGGGGAAATCCTGCAAAACCTGTCACCGTCCTTTAATTTTCCCCGGCAGTCGAATTCCGGAGCCGCTGACACGGTTCGTACCGGTGCTCTGCGGGGCTTAAATCCCGATCAACTACTGGTGTTGATTAACGGCAAACGCCAGCATACTTCCGCGGTACTTCAGCTGGAGGGGGCGGTTGGCCTGGGTAATGCGCCATTTGACTTTAATACCATCCCCAGCAGTGCCATTGAACGCATCGAAATTCTGCGTGACGGGGCCAGCGCGCAATATGGCTCGGATGCCATAGCCGGGGTCATTAACGTGGTGTTGAAAGAGGGGGCCGGTGACGGTGCTGTCTCCAGCAGCTATGGTGCCCATGTCACTGACTTTGATCCCCAGGACCGGGATATCACCGATGGTCAGACCTTTTACGCGTCCGCGGACTATGGGTTTGCCCTGGGGGATGAAGGTTTTCTGCGGGTGGGGGTAGACTATCGTGAACGCAACGCCACCCGCCGGGGCGGTCTGGGGCAATTACCTTTCTTCGAAAATCAATCCCCGGAGAACCTGGCCACCAACAATACGGTGACCTTTGCACCCGGGGATGGGGAAACCGAAGATTTGTGGTTGCACTACAACGCTGAGGTACCCGTGGGTGAGCTGACCGCGTATTCTTTTGGCCGCTACAACGATCGTGATGGGGAAGGTACCGGCTTTTTTCGTTATCCGGACAGCAGCGCCAATGTGCCCGCTATCTTTCCCAATGGCTTTCGGCCCATTACCACCGGCGAGGGTCAGGATCTGTCATTAACCTTTGGATTGCGCGGCGAAGCTAACGCATGGCGTTGGGATATCAGCGCCACCTATGGTGACAACAAATTTGATCAGGGTGTTTACAATACCGTAAATGCATCCTTTGGCGCCGCGTCACCCACGCGCTTTAACGTGGCTGAGTACGAACGTGACCAACTCACCCTCAACGGCGACCTGGTCCGGGACTTTGAAGTGGGTTTGGCGGGTCCAATGACCGTGGCATTTGGCGCTGAATTCCGGCAGGAAGAATTTAAGAGTCACGCCGGGGATGTGGCGTCGTTCGCCGACGGGGGCCAGGGCGGTGATGTGGGTGTGCAAACGGGCCCGGGACTCACGCCGGAAAGTGAAGCGGATATCGACAGAGACGTCTATGGGATATACGCGGATATCAGTGCGCCGCTGACCGACAACCTTACGGTTGGCCTGGCCGCGCGTTATGAGGACTACGACGACTTTGGTGACAACGTCAGCGGTAAGCTATCGGGACTGTTGCGGATCAACGAAGCCCTTGCCCTGCGGGCGGCGGTCAGTAACTCGTTTCGAGCGCCGGCCATTGTGCAGATTGGGTTTGAAAATCAGAGCACTAATTTTGGTGCGGGTGGTCAACTGGTGACCATTGGTCAGGTTTCGGTCAATAATCCGGTGGCCATTGCCAATGGAGCCCGGGAGTTAACCGAAGAAGAGGCCGTAAGCTACAGCGTTGGGGTGGTTCTGACCCCCATGGATAACTTCTCGGTGACCCTGGACTACTATCGGACCGATATCGACGACCGCTTATCCTTGCAGGGTGTGTTAGCGGCGAATATCACCTTTTTTACCAATTTGGTGGATACGGAAACCGATGGTGTTGACATTGTGGCGAATTACAACACCAGTTTGCTGGGGGGTGACCTTAATCTGGGTTTTGCCGCAACGTTCACGGATACGGAAGTCACCAACCCGGAGGTGATTGGTGAGGAAGAGCTGAATATTCTTGAAGATGCTTCGCCGGATCACAAGTTGATATTAACCGCAGATTGGCAACGCGGTCCGTTCAGCGTATTGCTGCGCCTTACACAATATGGTGAAACCGTGCGTAACTTCGATTTTGGCGGGGGCTTTCCGGATGCCCAGACCCATGGGGAAAAGGTCTCTACGGATATTGAGCTGGGTTATCAGGTGACTGACCAATGGAATTTTGTTGTGGGTGCGGATAACGTGTTTGATCAGTATTCAGACCGCTCCAGCAGCGACAATAACTTCTTTGATAACCTGCCTTACGATGTCATCCATCCCATCGGGTTTAACGGGCGCTATGTTTATGCCCGAACCCGGTTCGAGTTCTGATGCTATTGTGACAACACTGCTGTCGGCACAGCATAAAGTGGGGACTGACCCTTGATCAACGGCTTCCGGCGTTGAAAAACCGTTAGAACTTTGTTTGGGTTTTGGTTTGGGATTATGCTCCGGGGGGCTCCGGGGCACCCAGGAAGGGGCCGTCAACACACAGGCGGCGCCCATCCGGGGCGGCACAGGCACCACAAATGCCGACACCACACTTGGTCAGATAATCGATGGCGTTAAATATCTGACCAGGCTGGCAGTACTTTTCCTGTACGGCAACAGCGGCGTGTACCATGGGTTGTGGACCACAATTATAAAACTGAATCCTGTCCAGGCTGTCCCGGCTGAGACCTTGCAGATACTGATCCAGCAGTTCCGTGACAACACCGTGATAGCCCAAACTGCCATCGTCGGTGGCGATATGCAGATTGGCGTGGGCCCGGCACTGATCAGCAAAGTACAGCCGCTGGGAAGTGCGTGCGCCAAAAAATATGTCTGCTGTGCCCCGACCGGCTGCCACGTGGTCCCGGGCCAGTTGATAAACCGCTGCCAGGCCGGTACCACCCGCAACCGCCACAATGTTGGCATCTTCGGGTGGCGCAGCGGGAATACCATAAGGTCCGCGCACATAAGCCCGGGTGCCCGGCGGTAATTGGATCAGCTGTTCGGTGAATTGGCCGAGGTTGATGACGGCCAGCGTAAAAGGGTTGTCAGTCAGGGCTGAAAACGGTTTTTCACCCAGCCCGGGAATCCACAAAAAAATAAACTCCCCCGCCTGGATGTTGATGGGCTGATCAAAGGTCAAGATGGCAATGTCCCGGGTGACCTTTGTATTGTTCACCAAGGTAACCGGCCGAAAGGCCATGTCCACCTGGTATTGCACCTGTTGCTCAGCCGCGTTTTCCTGTTGTTGCAGGTCGGTGCTCAGGCGCTGAAAGTACTGTTGTATCTGTAAAGACGTCATACCGACAAGGGCGGAGCCAACCCCATATACCGAGGCTCCGGCATCAGCAAAGGCACGCACATCGT
Source organism: Pseudomonadales bacterium (assembly GCA_028280225.1). Lineage (GTDB taxonomy): Bacteria > Pseudomonadota > Gammaproteobacteria > Pseudomonadales > Azotimanducaceae > UBA4421. Next base: position 27,529 of record JANQMF010000141.1, read on the forward strand.
CAGCGCTGCTGATTCCCCCACAGCCGATTATGGGGACGTCCACCCGTGCCGCAATTTCGCGCACACACTTAAGACCAATGGGGAGTATCCCCT
>JANQMF010000210.1 GCA_028280225.1 Pseudomonadales bacterium
ATTCTAGGCTAAGCATCAGTTGGCCAATACCGGTTCATCGCCGGGCTGCCAGGGTTTGTACTTGTGCATCACACCGTTAAATAAAGTACCCCGGGATAATTCTTCATACCACGCCAGCAAGCGCGGATAACCCGCACCTGTAAACCAGCCGGCATCAACGTTAATGAACTGTCTGACAAAGGGGAAGACGGCAATATCCGCATAACTCAACCGCTGGGCACACAACCATCGATGCGTGTTGAGCCTTTGTTCAAGATCCCGCAGAAAGACCTCCGCCTGGGTTCTGTAGTGCAGTTTTTCCTGTCGGTATTTGTAGCCGTCGAGGTGGGGTTTGAACCGGTAATCATTTGCCGACACCAGATTGGCCATGTCCTGCGCCTTTGGCCCGGCAAAGTCCAACCAACCTTCAGCATCGCGAATGGCCAGCGCCCACATCATGATATCCAGACTCTCATCCAGCACCCGCCGGTCCAGACAAAGGACCGGTACCGTACCTTTTGCCGACGCCGCCAACATTGCCGCCGGTTTATCCCGCAGCAGGACCTCCCGGTGTTCATACCGGATGCCCGCATAGGCCAGGGTCATACGGGCCCGGATTGCATATGGACAACGCCGGAAGGTATAAACTATGGGTAACTGCATACGGATTAAGGCAAATAAAGGAGATACTACCACTGTCTTATCACCTTCAATAAGATGGCTTGCCTGGGGTGGAATACTTCAGGCATTTAACGGTGGGCGGCTGATCCAGAGAAATCTGTGGACATTCTTCATACGTTGAATATTGCTTCTTCCATGACCGCAACGGTATTTCGGGGGGGTGCCGGCATTGCCACACACCCTGCGGGTGCCCAACCGGAAATGCTGCTGGAGCTGTACGATTTTGAAGGCTGCCCACATTGCCGTCTGGTCAGAGAGGTGCTCACCGAACTGGATTTGGATGCCAGAATTTATCCCTGCCCCAAGGGCGGCAAGCTGTTTCGCGCCAAGGTACTGGAACTGGGCGGCAAGACACAATTTCCCTTTCTGGTCGACGCCAACACCCGCACCCAAATGTATGAAGCCGCGGATATTATTCGTTACCTGTATAGCACCTACGCGGCAAGACAGCGTCCATGGTACTGGCGGATCATCGAGATCCAAAGGCTGTTATCCATCATTGCCGGCCTGCCGCGACTCGGCAGCGGTAGCAGGGCCAGACCCCGCAGCGCGGGACCACCGGCACATCCCCTGGAACTGTATAGTTTCGAAGCCAACCCCTTTGCCCGCCCGGTGCGCGATGTGCTGTGTGTGCTGGAGTTGCCCTACATCTTACGTTCCACGGGATGCCCGGCGTGGGGTGCCAGCGCCACGGACCCTGCGCCCGGCAGCCGCAATCGGGCCCGCTTGCAGGCCCGCGCAGGAGAAATTTCTATCCCCTATTTGATCGACCCGAATACGTCCACCCAAATGAAAGAATCCGCGGATATCATCCGCTACCTGTTGCGCACCTATGGACAGACAGAGAATGGCCAAACAAAGAAATAGCGCCCGCCCCTCCCACCGCTTTGCCCTTCACGCGGCAGGCCTGCCGGCGGTGTTGCGCCGCTTTCAGCCGGTGGTGATCGGCACCCCGGGTCTAGGCATTGCCCTGCCCGAAAGTGACATAGACGTGGCCTGCACCTGGCCCGACCTCAACGACTTTCTGCGTGAGGCACAGCAAAACTTCGGCAGTCTGGACAATTTCAACTATGCATTTCCTGATCTTGCCTATCACGGCGAACCGGCTGTTTGTGTGCGCTTTGAGGTACTGGGCTGGTGCATTGAGCTGTTTTGTCAAACCATTCCCGTGGCCCGGCAATGGGGGGTACGGCACTTTCAGGTGCAAAGACGCCTGTTGCGCCTGGCCCCGGAACTCACAGGACAAATTGTCACGCTAAAGCGCCGGGGACTAAAAACCGAACCCGCCTTTGCCGCGGCCCTGGCGCTTACCGGTGATCCTTACGAGGCGCTATTAACCCTGGAAACCAAATGAAATCACCCATCTGCGATCTACTTGGTATTGAATTTCCCCTGGTGGCGTTTACCCACTGCCGGGACGTTGTGGTTGAGGTGAGTAAAGCCGGGGGTTTTGGTGTGCTGGGCGCAGCGGGCTACAACGCACAAACCCTGGAAATTGAACTCAATTGGATTGATGAGCACATCAACGGCATGCCCTATGGAGTAGACCTGATTGCTCCAACCAGCATGGCCGTGACTGACGACAATGCCGCAGAAGACTTAACCGCCCGGGTACCGGCTGAGCACCGGCAGTACGCGGCCAACATTCTGGCCCAACACAATATCGATAGCGCAGATGTCTACGACCAGCAACGGCCCGGGACCGCCTTTCTGACCCAGGGCAAAGCCGCTAACATCATCGACGTTGCCTTTTCCCATCCCATCAAACTGATTGCCAATGCCCTGGGGGTCCCCCCAAAATATATGTTGGACCGGGGCAAAGCTGAAGGCGTTGCCGTGGCTGCCCTGGTTGGGGCAAAGGAACACGCGGCAAAACAGGTTGAAGCCGGGGTGGACATCCTGGTGGTGGCGGGAACCGAAGCGGGGGGACACTGCGGTGAGGTTTCCACCATGGTCCTGGTGCCCGAGGTTTGTCAGTATGTGGCATCTTCCGGGGTTCCCGTCCTGGCGGCAGGCGGCATCGTTAAGGGCCGGCAAATGGCCGCAGCCATGGCCATGGGTGCAGCAGGGGTTTGGACCGGCAGCATGTGGCTGACCACGGCTGAGGCAGAAACATCACCGGTCATCAAGGAAAAGTACGTCCAGGCCAGCTCCCGCCAGACCGTGCGCTCACGCGCCCGAACCGGTAAGTACAGCCGGCAACTGCGCTCACCCTGGACCGACGCGTGGGAGGCTGCGGAGGCGCCCGAACCCTTACCCATGCCCCTGCAATCCCTGGTCAGTGAATCACCCCTGGCCAAGGTCACTAAACTGGCGGAAGGTGGTCATGAAGGTGCCCGCCGCCTGGCCACTTCCTTTGTGGGGCAAGGGGTTGGGCTGATCGACAGCATTCAGGATACACGCACCGTGGTGCGGGAATTTATGGAAGACTACCTCAGCGCGGTGGAACGGATGAATGATACCCTCGCGTAAATAACCTGCCACCTCAGGTGTTGTCCCGGGCTTTGATCCAGTCTTCAGCAAAAGCCTCCTCCGGGGATTTAATCATGCGATGCCGGGCGTACAGGGCAAAGTAGGCCAGCCCGGCGATGAACCACAGTGCCACCCCAATAACCCCCGGACGAAATTCCGGGTTCAAAAACAGGACAACCAGAGCTACTAACGCAATCACCAGCGAGACCACTGCACCGGGCCTGCCCACCGGACTGCGATAAGGCCTGGGCAGGTGTGCAAATTTTCGCCGCAGAATCAAGTAAGCCGCCATTTGCATGGCGTAAGCAATCACCGCGCCAAAAACCGCCATATTCAGAATTACCCCGCCAAAGGCACCACTGGTATCTAAAAAGTGCAGAATTAACAGCACCACGTAACCAACCCCGGCGCCCGCTACCAGGGCAACATAGGGGGTTTTGCGCCGGGCGTGGGTCAGGGACAGCCAATGGGGAAAATAACCGGCCCGGCTGAGTGAGTAGATGTTTCGCCCATAGGCATAAATAATGGCGTGGAAGCTGGCAATTAAACCCGCCACGGCAGCAAGCCCAAGCACCTTGCCGCTGGTTACCCCCAGCGTGAGGGTCAAACCCTCTAACAAGGGCTCTTCAGTAGCGTTGCCGAAGTAGGCTGCACCCCCGCCAATACCCATATTCAAAAATGTCACTAAAAGACCCGTGACCACCAGGGTGGCCAGCCCCCACATAAGCCCACGGGGCATGTCTGTGGCCACATTGTTAGCTTCCTCCGCGGCCAGGGGCAGCTGTTCAATGGCCAGATACAGCCAGATGGCAAAGGGCAGCGCTGCGCCCACCGCAGTCAGGCCGAAGGGCAGGTAGACAGAATGGCCCGCCGCGGGCTCGATATTCCACAGCTTTTGCCACTCGAATACCGGGACCGCGCTGACAAAGAAAATCCCAAGAATCGCCAGCGCAATCAGGGTGATGAGCACGGTAAACCGGAAGGAAGTTTCTACCCCCAGGATGTTCAAGCCGACAAAGACCACATACAGAGACAACCACCACAACGGCTGCAGGACATCCGGAGTGGCAAAAATACTTTGCAGGTACGCCGCGGTGAAGTAACACACCACCGCGGTGGTGATGACGTATTCCATATTCTCCGCCAACCCGGTGATAAATCCCCCCCAGGGGCCCATGGCGGTGCGGCCAAAAGAATAGGCACCACCGGTGTGGGGCAGCGCGGGAGACATTTCGGCAATGGAGAAACACAGGCCCACATACATCACCGTGATGATGACCACGGCCAGCAAAAACCCGCCAAAACCTGCCTGGCCCACACCCAGGTTCCATCCGGAAAAATCCCCGGAAATCACCGCCCCCACCCCCAGCGCCCAAAGCGAAAAAACACCCGCGTAGCGGCGCAGGCCACGCTGCTCAAAGTACCCCTGTTCGGTTTCCCGGTACGTTACCTTGCCAACCATGTGCCCTCCCGTTTGCCCGCTCCAACCCCACGGCCCAAAAGATTAACATGCTGTGCTGGGTCTGGGCTGTCAGCCGGGTTAAAATAGCCTTTTTTCAAGGACAAAAACTCTTTGCGTGTAGAATTTCTCGGCAAGCGGCTGGCCGGCCCCTTTACCATCCCCTCCGGCATTGTGGCTACCGCCTTACCCATCATTGAATATATTTTTCGGCATGTCCCCCAGGTTGGGGTGATGACCACCAAGAGCATTGGTCCCGAGCCCCGTCTGGGCAACCGGGAGCCTATCCTCAGCCAGTATGCGCCGGGCTGTTTTGTTAATGCCGTGGGGCTGACCAATCCCGGCGCCCGGGAAAGTGCTGCGCTGTTTTCCACCCTTAGCGTGCCGGAAGACCGCTTTCTGCTGATTTCAATTTTTGGCGGCAATGTCGCTGAATTTGTTGAGGTGGCAAAAATTCTGGCGCCCTTTGCCGACGGCCTGGAACTCAACCTGTCCTGCCCCCATGCCAAGGGTTATGGCATGGCCATGGGACAGGACCCCAGCCTGGTTAAGGAGATTACCGCCGCGGTAAAAAACGCCGTTGATATTCCTGTTATCCCCAAGCTCACCCCCAACGCGGAAGATGTGGGCGCCATCGCGGCTGCCGCCATAGAAGGTGGGGCGGATGCCATATGTGCCATTAACACCGTGGGCCCGGGCTACTACAGCGCCCACGGCGCGCCCGTGCTGAGCAATCAAATGGGGGGCATGTCCGGCAAGGGGATACTCCCCATTGGTCTTAAGT
>JANQMF010000006.1 GCA_028280225.1 Pseudomonadales bacterium
AAATTAATGGGGTATACGCCATGTGCCCGTACATTTGTGGAGCCTATGCCAACCCACCGGCGGAGTTATTGTCTTTGCAGGAGAACAACGGTTATCTGTTGGACTGCGAAATGATGGCGGCCATGGTTAAGACTTATGATCCTGAAGGTGATCATGGGGACAATCCTCTGGCATGGCCGCTGGCCGCGGGTGTTGAAGACCTGGCCGGTTTGCCGCCACATGTTATTTCGGTCAACGAACTTGATCCGTTGCGGGACGAAGGCCTGGCATTTTATCGCAAACTGTTAGGTGCAGGGGTGTCTGCGGTGGCCCGCACGGCTAATGGCACCCCCCATGCGGGTGATACGACCATGCCGGATGTGACGCCGGATGTTTTTGCTGAAACCTTGCGCTCCATTCACGGATTTGTCTCGAACCTGTAGCCGGTGACGCTATGTCCCGAAGCCCGCCTGTTTGGTGGTGGGCTAAGGGATTTGCTGGCGGATTAGCTTAAGAGTTAGACAGATCGTGGGCAAACCGGTCAGCAGCGGCGGACAAGACAGAGTTTTTGCGCCGGGCCAGTGCCAGTCTGCGGGTGATGGTGATACCGTCCAGGGGTAGGGCCTTAACCAGTTCCTGACCATGAATGCCCAGTTGGCTGACAAAGGCCAGGCTGCCGGTGGTGGCCACCATACGAACGATGGCGGGGATGGAACGAAGTTCCATGATGACGTTAATTTCCACCCCGGCTTCCCGGAGGCTGGTGTCCACAATTTGCCGGATGGCGCTGCCGCCTTCAAAACCGACAAAGTTCTGTCCGTCGAGTTTGGCCACGGAAACCCGCCTGGCCTTGGCCAGAGGATTGTCCAGCGCTGCAATGAGGACAATATGGTCGTCTAACAGCGGGTGTATCTCCAGCCCGGTGGTGCGCACCGGTTGGGTGACCAGGCCCAGTTCCAGCCTGCCGTTGGCCACATCGTTGGCAATTTCACTGCTGCTGGCTTCTTTGACCTGAAAATGCACCTGGGGGTAGCGGCGCTGGAATTTTGCAATGGCGTCCGGCAGCACAAAGGATACCGCCGTTGCGCCGCCGCCAATTCTGACAATACCCCCTTCCATGCCCTGACGGCTGGCCACTTCGCGCTTCAGACTGTCGTATCGGTCAATTAACAGACGCGCTTCGTCAGCAACCAGTTCACCGATGTCGGTGAGGTGGGCACCCTTGCGGCTGCGATTGAGCAACTGAGCGTCAAACTCTTCCTCAAGGTGTTGAATGCGGCGGGTTAAGGCCGGTTGAGTCACTCCCAAACGGCTGGCTGCTTCGGTGATGGCACCCGCGTCCGCCACCATAACCAGCGACCGCAATAAACCTAGATCCATACTGAGCTCCGGGGGAGGAAATATTTATGCATAAAAAAATTGTATGTTATATATGCAAAGTATCCATTATACGCATGTTATAAGACTTGCTACAGTTAGAACCTTATCCAATTTTCACCTGTTGAGGTACTTATGCTTGAAGCGTATCGCGCCCATGCCGCAGAGCGAGCGGCACAAGGAATTCCCCCGCTGCCGTTGTCTGCTGAACAGGTGGGTGAACTGGTCGAATTGTTAAAGGCACCGCCGGCGGGTGAGGCGGATTTTCTGCTGGATTTATTGGTTAACCGGGTACCCCCGGGGGTGGATGATGCCGCCTATGTCAAGGCCGCCTTTCTGGCGGACATCACCAAGGGCAGTGCCACGTGTGACCTGATTGACAAAGCCAGGGCGGTTGAACTGCTGGGCACGATGCTGGGGGGATACAATATCATGCCCTTAGTAGAACTGTTGGATGATGAAAACCTTGCACAGACAGCGGCTGAGGAGCTGAAGGGTACACTGTTGATGTTCGATGCCTTTCACGATGTGGCCGAAAAGGCTAAGGCGGGGAACCCCCATGCCCAGGGTGTGCTGCGCAGTTGGGCGGATGCTGAGTGGTTCGACAAGCGCGAACCCTTGCCGGAAAAGATTACTCTCAGTGTATTTAAGGTTACCGGGGAAACCAATACCGACGATCTTTCCCCCGCGCAGGATGCCTGGTCGCGTCCGGATATCCCGCTGCATGCGCTGGCCATGCTGAAGAATCCCCGGGAAGGTATTACCGATGCCATTGGACAAATTGAAGCGCTGAAGAACAAGGGTCATGGGGTGGCCTATGTGGGTGATGTGGTGGGTACCGGCTCGTCGCGGAAAAGCGCCACCAACTCTGTGCTGTGGAGCACCGGGGACGACATTCCCTATGTACCCAACAAGCGTCAGGGTGGGGTAGTGCTGGGCAGTAAAATTGCCCCCATCTTTTTTAATACCCTGGAAGACTCCGGCGCTTTGCCCATAGAGTGCCCGGTTGATCGGTTGTCCATGGGAGATGTGATTGTTCTGAAACCTTACGAGGGACGTATTGAAAATGAGGCCGGCGAGCTGCTCAGTGAGTTTCAACTGAAAACAGATGTTATTCTGGATGAGGTCAAGGCGGGCGGGCGTATTCCGCTGATTATTGGACGCAGCCTGACCGAACGGGCGCGGGAAGTGCTGGAATTGGGCCCAACAGACGCATTTCGCCGGCCCCAGGACCCGACGGCCAGCGATAAGGGATTTACCCTGGCGCAGAAAATTGTGGGACGCGCCTGCGGCTTGCCCGTAGGTCAGGGGATTCGTCCGGGCACCTACTGTGAGCCGCGAATGGGAACGGTTGGGTCTCAGGATACCACCGGACCCATGACCCGGGATGAGCTGAAAGAGCTGGCTTGTCTGGGCTTTTCCGCGGATCTGGTGATGCAGAGTTTCTGCCATACCGCCGCCTACCCTAAACCTGTGGATATTGAGACTCAACACACCTTGCCGGACTTTATCCAGAATCGTGGTGGTGTCGCGCTGCGGCCCGGTGATGGCATCATTCATAGTTGGCTGAACCGGATGTTGTTGCCGGATCAGGTAGGTACCGGCGGAGACTCCCATACCCGCTTCCCGCTGGGTATATCTTTTCCGGCGGGCTCCGGCCTGGTGGCCTTTGGTGCAGCCCTTGGGGTGATCCCCCTGGATATGCCCGAATCTGTACTGGTACGTTTTACCGGCAAGATGCAGCCCGGCATTACCCTGCGGGACCTGGTGAATGCCATTCCTTATGCGGCGTTGCAGCGGGGTTTGTTGACGGTGGAGAAAAAGGGTAAGAAGAACGTTTATAACGGCCGCATCCTGGAAATTGAAGGCCTGCCGGATCTCACCGTTGAGCAGGCTTTTGAATTGTCGGATGCTTCGGCGGAACGTTCTGCCGGTGGTTGTACAATCAATCTGTCCGAGGCTTCGGTGGCGGAGTATTTGCGCTCCAACGTGGTGATGTTGCGGTGGATGATTGCCAACGGTTATGGTGACGTGCGGACCCTGGAACGGCGCGCCCGGGCCATGGAAGAGTGGCTGGCCAAACCCAGTCTGCTGCGGGCGGATGCGGATGCGGAATACGCTGAGGTGATTGAAATCAACATGTCTGAGATTAAGGAGCCTTTGCTGGCCTGCCCTAACGATCCGGATGATGTTAAACCGCTATCCGAGGTGGCCGGGACAAAAATTGATGAGGTATTTATTGGTTCCTGTATGACCAATATTGGGCACTTTCGCGCTGCGGGCAAACTCCTGCAGGCGGCGGATCAGGTGATTCCCACGCGTTTGTGGATTGCGCCACCCACCAAAATGGATGAGCAGCAGTTGATGGATGAAGGTTATTACAACATTTATGCTCAGGCGGGGGCGCGCACGGAGATGCCCGGCTGTAGTTTGTGTATGGGCAACCAGGCTAGAATCCAGGCGGAGTCCACGTGTGTGTCCACTTCAACACGCAACTTCCCCAATCGTCTTGGGCAGGGGGCAGATGTATTTCTGGCCTCTGCGGAGCTGGCGGCGATTGCTTCGGTGATGGGCAAGCTCCCCACGGTGGAAGAGTATCTGGCTTATGCCACCCAGATTGATTCCATGGCACCGGAGATTTATAACTATCTGAACTTTGATCAGGTACCGGCGTTTTTGCAGGCGGCGGAACAGGGCCGGTCCCTGGCCAAGGAGATTGTTGTTCAGGCTTAACCCTTTCTCCGGGCCTGTGGCTGGGCTACCCTGATGTCTGGGGATTTCAGGGGAGGAGCGTCTGTGCTGACGGTTTATCCGGCGAAGCTGGTCATCACCATGAACCCGTCTAACCCTTATGGTGAGGCGGTGCTGGTGGACGGAGATCGAATTTTAGAGGTTGGCGACGTGGAGAGCTTCCGGCCCTGGCTGGAGCAGCGTGAGCATGTTGTCGACCGGCGATTTGCAGACCATGTTATTTGTCCGGGGTTTATCGACCCCCATCTGCACCCCACCATGGCCGCGGTGCTGCTGCCCATGGAATTTATAACCGCCCTGGAGTGGCGGCTGCCTTGGGGGGTGGTGGAAGCGACCACCACGGCAAAAGGGTTTGATCTACGGCTGGCCGAACTGGCGGCTGGCGAAGCCTGTGAGCCTCTGTTTACCTGGGGGTTTCACCACCTGTGGCATGGGCGGATGAGCCGGGAGCGCATAAATGCGATTAATGCCACAAGGCCCATTATTGTCTGGCATCGCTCCTTTCACGAGCTGTACATGAATGATGCTGCCCTGGACATGTGCGGTATCGAAGCGGCGGCGGTCAAGGCGGGCAGTCAGATTGACTATGCCCGGGGACACTTTTTTGAGAACGGTCTGGGATTTGCCATCAGCCGCTTAAACCCCTGGATTCTGGCACCGGAGCGATATGCCCATGGTCTTCAACGGCTAAAGCAGGTTGTGCGGTTCGGCGGGCAGACCACCATTGGTGATCTTGCGGTGGGTTTGTTTGATTTTGAAACCGAATGGCAGGGTTTAAAGGATGTGGTTGACCGGGAGGGTACTCCCTTTCGTGTGCGCCTGGTGGCCCATGGCATGCGGTTGCAGGCGGGTGGCAGGAGCCTGGAAGCCGGTGCGGAGTTTGCCGAGGGGCTGATGGCGCGTAATACCCATCGGCTCAGATTTGGACGGCATATCAAGATGTTTGCCGATGGGGCAATGTTCAGTCAGCTCGCCCAGATGCTGCCACCCGGATATATCGATGGGCACCACGGTGAATGGCTGATGGTACCCGAAGCCCTTGAAGCCGCAGTGCGGGTTTACTGGCAGCGTGGCTTTCAAATTCATGTCCATGTTTGTGGGGATATGGGTTTGGAAATGACTCTGGATGTGTTGGAGAAAATGCAGTCGGAGCACCCGCGCTTTAACCATGGCTTCACCTTTGAACACTTCGGCTTCAGTAATCATGAGCAAATCCGGCGCATCCGAGCCCTGGGTGGGCAAATTTCCGCCAATGTTTACTACCTGCATGAACTGTCGGATACCTATTCCCAAAGCGGCATCGGCTATGAGCGGGCGTCCCAGATGGCCCGGGTGGGTTCGGCCATGGCTGAAGGCATTAACGTGACTTTCCACTCTGATTTCACCATGGCCCCGGCACAGCCTTTGAACAGCGCCTGGGTGGCGGTGAACCGCCTTGCTCATACCGGGGAGGTGATGTGCCCGCAAGAGTGTGTGAGTGCGGAACAAGCCCTGCAAGCCGTGACCATTAACGCCGCGCGAGTGCTGAACATGGCTGACGAAATAGGCAGCCTGCACCCCGGCAAGAAGGCAGATTTCACCGTACTGGCCGACAACCCCCTGACCTGCCCACCTGGGACACTGCGCGACATCAAGGTTATCACCACCGTATTTGAAGGCCGCATCTCATCCTAACCGCTAACGTTGGGGTCAGACCCCAGCGTTGGCGAATTATCGCTGGCTGCCGGTGGGCATATCCGCGCATCGAAACTGCTTACGCTGGGGTCTGACC
>JANQMF010000019.1 GCA_028280225.1 Pseudomonadales bacterium
GTGCTGAAAGAAGCCAATCGTCTGGAAGAAGAGGGCCACAAGGTCATAAAACTCAACATCGGCAACCCGGCACCCTGGGGTTTTGAAGCACCCGAGGAAATACTGCGTGACGTCATTCACAACATTCCCGCATCCCAGGGTTACAGCGACAGTAAGGGTATTTACTCCGCCAGGAAAGCGGTGATGCAATACGCGCAACAGGTAGGCGTCAAAAACGTTGATATCGACGACATCTACATAGGCAACGGGGTCTCGGAACTGGTAGTCATGGCGTTGCAGGGTCTGATCAACAACGGTGACGAAGTCCTGATCCCGGCACCGGACTTCCCGTTGTGGAGCGCCGCGGTCAATTTGTGCGGCGGACGCCCCGTACACTACCTTTGTGACGAAGGCAGCGACTGGCAGCCCGACTTGGCGGATATCCGCGCAAAAATCACGCCCAACACCAAGGCCCTGGTGATCATCAATCCAAACAACCCCACCGGCGCGGTCTACGAAAAATCCATGTTGGAGGCCATGCTGGAGATTGCCCGGGAATTTGATCTGGTGGTCATGGCGGATGAAATCTACGACAAAATTCTATACGACGATGCGCGCTATATCCCCGTGGCGTCACTGGCTAACGACCTGCTTGTACTCACGCTCAGCGGCTTGTCCAAATCTTACCGGGTGGCCGGCTTCCGCACCGGCTGGTTGATCGTCAGCGGCGCCAAAAACCGTGCCGCGGACTATATCGAAGGGTTGGACATATTGGCGTCCATGCGGCTGTGCTCAAACGTACCCACCCAGCACGCCATTCAAACCGCCCTGGGCGGCTATCAGAGTATCAACGAACTTATTGTCCCCGGTGGGCGGCTGTACGAGCAACGGCACCTGGCCTGGCAAATGCTTAACGACATTGACGGCGTGTCCTGTGTAAAACCCAAGGGTGCCCTGTATCTGTTCCCCAAGCTGGACGTCAAGAAATTCAATATCACCAACGATGAGCAATTTGTTCTGGATCTGCTGTTGGCCGAGAAAGTGCTTGTTGTTCAGGGCAGCGGTTTTAACTGGCCTCAGCCGGATCACTTCAGAGTGGTATTTTTACCTCATGTTGAGGATCTTAAAGAGGCCATAGACCGGTTGGACCGTTTCCTGCAAGGTTACCGGCAATAGTCTTTTATCTGTAAATGGTCTTTGTCCGTAATCGTTTTTCATGAGTGACCACCCGCTGCAAACCGAGCAATTGTCTGACCTGCACATCGGCGAGTTTTATGCGGATGCGGCCAAGATCCTCATCAACCTGTTCCGTATTTTCCCCCGCCCGATCACGCTGTACGCTGAAGACATCTGCGGTCCCGACACGCCGGATGAATACGGCGTCCACAGCCCCCGTTACCAAGCTTGTTTTGCCACCATGTTGTGGTTGGGGGACGAAGGTTATATCCGCTTCCAGGACACCATCAAGGCGGATGCCATCGATCAGGCAGTGCTCACCGGGCCCTGTTTTACCGCATTGTTAACGCCGGTTCCCGAAGCTGAAAGTGAGCGGACCACCGTTGTCTTCCAACTCAACCAGGCCCTGGCAAGCCAGTCCTCGGCAGAAATTGCGCAGAGCTTCAAAATCCTCCTGCATAAAATGTCTTAGCGGTACCTGAACTCCGCCACCTTCAGCCCGCGTTCGGGGTACTTGTCAGGAAAATCCTCGTGGGGTGGCAGCCAATCGACCAGGCGACAGTCCGGACACCAGCGTTGCATCTGCTGGGTAATAAATTCCGGCCCTAAAAAGGGTGAGTTCAAACAGGCAATAACCTGCCCTCCCGGCTGGGTGAACTCTGCAATACGTTTTAAAATCTGTCCATAGGATTTCTCCGCCACAAAACTGCCGCGCTGGTTTGTGGGTGGATCAATGATCACCACATCGTATGGACCTAACTGGCGGATCTTCCACCAGGACTTAAAGACATTGTGCCCCAACATGCTGACCTTGCGCAGATCCTGACCATTGGCCAGATGATTACGCTCACCAATCCCCAAGGCATTTTTACTCATGTCATTGTTGACCACATGCTGTGCGCCGGCCCCGATGGCCGCTACGGAAAATGCACAGGTATACGCAAAAAGATTCAGCACCCTGGCGTTGACCATGTTTTTTGCCAGATGTGCCCGGACGTGGGCCATGTCCATAAACAGGCCAACGTTCTGGTTTCGCTTAGGCATAATCCAGTAGGCCAGGCCCGCCTCGTAAACCAGGTGTTCGTCGGGTACCTGGCCGTAGACCACTTCCGTAACCGTCTTTCTGCCGTCGCGCTGTTGGATGGCAATGCCCTCAATCTGTGAGTTAAGCCCGCTCAGGGCTTGCCACAAACCGGTCAGCTCCAAACGGCTTGCATGAGCGTAGACACCAATGTGCAAGTACGGCGGGTACCAGTTAACAACCACGTGCTCACAACCTTCGTACAGATGCCCGCGACCGTGAAACAGCCGCCGCGCGGCTTCCGGCTGGTCATCCATGTCCTGCGCATCCGCCCATTTTTGTTCGCAAACCCGGGCAATGGTGGAGATATTCACGAATCACCCTCACCCAGATCCCGGGCTACCCGGTATAGCAGCCGGTCTTCGTAACCGGTAACAATTTCGATCAATCCGCACAAACTCTGATCAAGATGCTCATCCGAACTGTCCACCAATAATGGTCTACCTTGCAGGCTTAAGAGCTTGGTGCGCGTACCCACAACAACAAACTGGTCCGGCCAATCCAGCTTGCGCAGGAAGTTGACGGCTAATTGCTGATTTCCCCGGCCTATCAGGAAACCCTGTTCCCGGGTAAAGCTCAAAACCAGGCGTATTGGCGGGTTCTGCCCGGACAGGGCCACAAGCTGTGCTGCGGTTGCGTTGCTGTGAACCACACCATCAGGTCCCCAGACATCAAAACCCCGCAGACTCCCCGCCAATCCCAGGGCTTGTTTAAAGGCAAAACAGGTGCTGCCCGGACCTACAACCCAGGTTGTTGCCGCGTCAGCGGCCGCATGCTGCTCCAGTAAGTCCGCAACAATTTCCTCCACCGCCAGCGGTTCGCTTTCCACCCCGCCAACCTTGGTGTGCTGTAAAAAAGAAGCGACGTCAGGGACCCTGAGTTCACCATAAGTTTCAACCACAAAAGCCCCTGCACCCGCACTGTCACGGCGCTGGGACGGCCCGTAGTCTCTAACCTGTCTGGGTATAGAGGCCACCATGCCGCCGGTGACCAGCCGGGCCAATACCCGGGCGGCGGCATCCGGCGACACCGCAAATACCCCACTATGCATTTTTACACCGGCGGGCAACCCCAGCACCGGAAGCTGTTCACCCACTTCCTCAAGCACATCCCGGGCGGTGCCGTCCCCACCCACAAATATCAACAGATCGATGGGCTGCCGTAAAAACTCCCGCAAGGCCATCCGGGTATCCAAAACGTCTGTGGGACCGGTCTTGGCGTGGCCATGCACCTGTACCCGCCAATCGGCGGACAAGCTGTCCTGGCCCATACTGCCCACCCAGGTATGCCACTGAATTTGTGTGTGTATATCCGGTACAAGGTTGCGCAAACGTTCCAGAAAACGCGCACACCGAGCAGCGGCGCGGGGTTGAGCACCCAGGGCCCGAGCTTGCTTCTGCCGCGCTTCACCATCGCTGCCCAGCAAGCCAACCGCGCCACCCAGCCCCGCCACCGGATTGATGAGCAGTGCCACGGACAGGGATGTTTGCCCGCTGATCACGTCAGCACCATCTGCCCCACCCGTTGGGCAATGGCCAGGGATGCGGTCAAACCCGGCGATTCAATACCCAATAGATCTATGCGTCTTGCAAAACCGTGTACGTCCGGGCCGGCCAGCCGAAAATCCGCGGCCGGCTGGCCCCGCCCCACCAACTTGGGCCGAATACCGGTATAACCGGGGTATAAACGGTTTTTGTCCAAACCCGGAAAATAAGCGCTGATGGCCCGTGCAAATTCCGCCTCATTCGCCCGGTCAAAGCTGTAGTCCACGTTCTCGACCCATTGCACATCCGGGCCGAATTTCACTTGCCCAGCCAGATCCAGGGTTACATGCACACCCAGCCCACCCGGTTCGGCAACGGGGTATATCAACCTGGAAAAGGGTTGCACCCCGCTATAGGTATAATAATGTCCCTTTGCATAATAAGGGATAACCGGAATTTCCCAGGCTGAGGTCAGTGACGGTGCCGACAATCCCGCTGCATTAATCAGCCAGTCACAGGACAATTCAAAGTCCGCGGTCTGCACCCGATGGTTACCCCCGGCAGTGAAGAGGTGCCCTACCGAAACGGCGGCGGCGACGGCCTGCGCACCCCATACGCCTTCGCCCCAGTGG
>JANQMF010000029.1 GCA_028280225.1 Pseudomonadales bacterium
ATAAGCCACGCTGAAGGCTCTTTATAAGCCACGCTGAAGGCTCTTTATAAGCCACGCTGAAGGCTCTTTATAAGCCACGCTGAAGGCTCTTTATTAATCACGCTGAAGGCTCTGCCCCTGGTTGCGTTGCAGGATCATGACTATGATCCACAGGGCGGCGCCGCAAAATAATGAACTGTCAGCAAGGTTAAAGGCGGGAAAGTAGTATTGTTCGTAATGCACCAGAATAAAGTCCACCACGTATCCGTTCAGCAAGCGGTCGGTCAGGTTACCCAATGCCCCGCCCAGAATTAAACTGAATACCCACCCCATAACTTTTTCGTTTTTCGGCAAACGTGCCAGCTCGTATATCAAGTAGGCGGAAAAGCCCACCGCCAGCGCCACAAAAAACCATCGCTGCCATCCTCCGGCCCCACTCAAAAAGGAAAAGGCAGCGCCATCGTTGTGCCAGCGCACCCAGGAAAAAAACGGCAGCACCTCGATCCGCTCCTGATAGGCCAATTGGGTGACCACCCAATACTTGCTCAACTGATCCAGGCCAAACAGAAGCAATGCCAGGGCCAGCCAGGCGCCCAGGCGAGGGTTAACGGCCATTGTTGCGCTCACTAAACCAGATTTTTGCCCGGGCAATGTCTTGATCAATCTGTGCCTTTAGGGTTTCGATGGAATCAAAAGCCTGTTCGTCCCGCAGCTTCTTCTTAAACCGGATGGTCAACAATTCACCGTACAAGTTACCGCTGAAATCAAAAACATGAACCTCCAACAACGGCTCTTTCCCATCAACAGTCGGGCGTACCCCAATGTTGGCAATGCCATGATAAATGGCATCGCCGATACCTTCCACGGACACACAGTACACCCCCTCCAGAGCAGCTTTGTACCTCTGCAGGCGAATGTTGGCGGTGGGCACCCCCAACTGCCGCCCTAACTGGCGGCCATAAACCACCCGCCCCATAATAAAGTACTCATGGCCCAGCAGTTCTTCCGCCAACCGGAAATCTCCCGCGGCCAACACCTCGCGTACCCGGGTACTGCTGACCCGCTCACCCCCAACCTCGTAGGTACCCAGATGGTCCACCTCATAACCCAGCTCCTGCCCCGCTGCCTGTATAGCGGCAAAACTTCCCTCGCGGTCTCTGCCAAAACGAAAGTCGTCCCCAACAATGACGTATCTGGTACCCAACATGCCGTGTAAGAGGTCGTGGGTAATCCATCGTGCCGGGGTTTGGGCCGTGCGTTCATTAAAGGGTAACAACAACAAGCGATCCAAGCCGTGACGCTTAAGCAAGGTAACTTTCTCGCGTAGCCGGGTCAGTCGGGGAGGCACCTGAGTGCCCGCAAAGTATTCTCTGGGCTGGGGTTCAAAGGTAACCAGCAAACTGGGAACGTTAAATTTCTCCGCCTGCGCCTTAAGGTGTACCAGCAACATCTGATGCCCTCGATGCACACCGTCGAAATTACCCACGGTGACTACATTTCCGGCATGCCTTGGATTTAGGTTATGAACGCCATGAATTATTTCCATGCGGCAATTATATCGGAATTCCCCTGCCGTATGCGGCGCAAAGTGAAGCGAAAATTACACTCGATGGATCAGATGGCGCGGACGCAGGCCAAATACCCACAGCAGGAGCCCATAACCCACAGCACAACCCCCAACGGTCAGCAAGATACCAACAAATCGTTTTGTCGGCTCCATAGACAGCCAGCCAATGGGTTGTAACCACCACCAGATGACCAGGCCCAGCAGAGTGGACGCCACCAATACCGGCCACATCTGCTGAAGAAAGCCGGGACTCACCCGGTAATGACCCTGGCGCCGCAAACCCATATATAACAGCAGCACATGGGTCCAGGCAGACAACGCGGTAGCCAGCGCCAGACCAACATGGCCAAACCAGCTGAAAGTGGCCAGACTACCGGCCAGATTCACCGCAACAGCGGCTGAAGCGTAGCGGAAAGGTGACTGGGTATCTTCATGAGCAAAAAAGCCCGGGGCCAATACCTTGACCAAGATAAATCCCGGCAGGGCAATGGCAAAAAACTCCAGGGCCAAGCCAATCATCTGAATATCGGCCAGCGTCATGGCCCCGTTGCTGAAACTCATAAACACCGTGGCGCTTAAAGGTTGGGCCAACAGATAAAGGGCCACCGCGGCAGGCAGACCAATCAGCAAGCTGAGATGAATACCCCAATCCATGGTGGCCTTAAAACCCTCTTTGTCGTCGATGGCCGCCAGCCGGGACAAATGGGGCAACATGACCGTACCCAGGGCTACCGCAACCAGGCCCAAGGGCAGTTCCATCAGGCGGTCCGCATAGTAAAGCCAGGAGATACTGCCGGTCATCAGGGTGGAGGCCAAAATGGTGTTAACCAAGGCATTAATCTGTCCCACCGAAGCGGAAAGAACAGCCGGCACCAGCAATTTTCCCACCTGGCGCACCCCACTGTGTCGGGTTTGCAGGTTGGGCATGGGCAACAGCCCCAGTCTGGCCAGAGGCGGAATTAAGAAGCTGAGCTGCAATACGCCGGCAACCAGAACCCCCCAGGATACCAGTTCCACACCATTTACCCCGGAGGGGCCGGCGTCCATCAAAACCAGCCCGGCTGCGCTGATTAAACAGAAATTCAGCAGCACGGGCGT
Source organism: Pseudomonadales bacterium (assembly GCA_028280225.1). Lineage (GTDB taxonomy): Bacteria > Pseudomonadota > Gammaproteobacteria > Pseudomonadales > Azotimanducaceae > UBA4421. Next base: position 2,645 of record JANQMF010000029.1, read on the forward strand.
AAAGGCCGGCAGGGCAAATCGATTATGTGCGTTTAACACCGCCCCGGCATAAGCGGTGAGGGAAATAAAACCCAGGTAGGGAAAGGTGATTCGCACCAGGTCTGCGGTTTGGTTGAAGACTGCCGCGTTGCGGGTAAAACCAGGTGCAAACAGCGCCGTTAACGCCGGTGCAAACAGGACCCCCAGCACCACCACCAGCACCAGCACCGTTGCAAACAACCCCGACAGCGGGGCAACAAAGGCCAATAACGGTGCCAAGCCCTGTTTCTTAAAGCGCATCAGCACCGGCACAAAGGCCTGGTTGAAGGCACCTTCAGCAAACAAGCGGCGGAAAAAGTTGGGGATACGCAGGGCCACAAAAAACATATCCGCCAGTTGGGAGGCGCCAAACAGGTAAGACAGCACAATGTCCCGCGCAAATCCGCTTAAGCGGGACAACAACGTCATGGCCGCCACGATGCTGCCCTGGGTGGTCAGGTTGGATTTGCTGCTGGTTGTTGCTGAGTCTTCGGTTGACATCTATTCACTCGAACGGCATATTTGCCGCCCTCAAAAAACAGGCCCTAGACAGGCGGAGAATTCATTGGCTAACAGTCCTCAGGCACGCAAACGCGCGCGACAATCTGAAAAACGTCGGATCCAAAACGCAAGCCAACGTTCAATGATTAGAACTTATATTAAACGGGTGAATGCCGCGATCGAGGCAAGTGATGCAGACGCCGCCGGTGCTGCCCTGGCGGAAGCCACACCTCTGATCGATAAAATGGTCACCAAGGGCATCATGCATAAGAACAAAGCAGCCCGCCACAAGTCCCGGCTGCACAAAGCGATTACCGCGTTGTCTAATTGATATTCGTTCAGAAAAGGCGGTCACAGGACAACCAGGTTGTCGCGGTGAATCAATTCAGGTTCCGCCACCGGGCCAATGTGCCGGGCAAATTCTTCAGAGCGCACCCCCATCAATTTGCCGGTATCAGCATGCCCATAGTTGATTAAACCCTGGGCAATGACACGGCCGTCCGGGTCCAGACAACGCACCAGATCACCGCGCTGAAACTCACCCCGCAGGCCGGTCACACCCACCGCCAACAAACTCACCCCCTGGGCTTTCAGCGCGTTTGCCGCCCCTGCATCAAGCAGCAGATCACCCTTGGCCCGCAGTTGACCCGCCAGCCAGTGTTTACGTGCATTCATGGGGCTTAAACGGGTGGTTAGCCGCGTCCCCACATCTTCACCCCGCACACAGGCCAGCAGAACATCCGCCTGCAAGCCCGATGCGATGGTGGTATTTGCTCCGGACCTGGCCGCTAACCGGGCTGCTTTCAGCTTGGTGATCATGCCGCCGCGCCCCAGAGCTCCCCCACTCTCACCGGGCAGGTTGTCCAGTTTGGGGTCTGCAGCATCCGCCGTGACCACACGCTGCGCATCAGCATGAATTCTGGGGTCTGCATCCATCAAGCCATCCACATCCGTCAGAATGATCAGCAAGTCCGCCTG